>JAFXGO010000031.1 GCA_017520185.1 Elusimicrobiaceae bacterium
ACCATCGCCGGGATAGTCCGTATGGATCGTCCCGCGTACACCAAACTGACCATTGGTTTTGCCAAATTCTCCCAAAATTTCATAAGACCCATCCCACGACGTACAAAAGCGAATCGGGTCATTATACCCTTTGCCCGTACCTGCTGAACGAATAATACACAGGCTTTCTCTACCATTAGCGCAACCACTCCCGGAAGAAGAACTGCATCTTGTTTCTTTTCCGCAATAAATATTTCCTCCCACAGAAAAACTGCTGCTTGATACAATACTAGGCGTTAAATTGAAGTTACCGGAAGTGGCCAAAGGGCGGCAGCAATAATCCCTGTCGTTATTGTCTGTTGCATTCTCTCCAGTAATATTTGTGCAAAGATTCTTATATCCAAGAGAACTCAATTCACTTCTTTTAACACATTCGTACAACGGATTGGGGCAGGTTTGGGTATTATAAAAAGAAGCGGAAGACCCCCAGCAAGAATAGGAAGCACACATAAATTGGGATAAGTCAATATTTCCATTAGAAACATTGTTTCCATTGACAATATAGTTATTTTCCATACTCATGTCTATCGTGCGCACAGCCGGGCTCTTTTCCGGATTGCCGATATCGTTGGAAGCGTAATATTTGGCAATTTCAAAGCGTACGTTTTGAATAGGAAAGGCAACAGAGTACGTGGCAGAACCGTTGGGTTTATTGGTACAGTACACATCCATACACAAACCTAAACAGTGGTTAGGATAACTGTTATTTTCTGTCGGAGACGGATACGGCTGGTCATACTCAATCAAAGCAGAGGTTTGCCACGGGTCAGACGTGTTTTTACCGGCTACATTGACGATACCGCCTTTGTAGACCCCATATTTAGGATTATCAGAGGTGTCTTTTATATTTTCTATTTTTGTTAAATTATCTCCCCCCCAATTACAATAAATACTGTTCACATTGGTTGCGGTTGCTGTAATGGAAGAATCATCCAATTTGGCCTTGGGAATATCTGCACTGTCTACATAATACACCCCCATGGAGCGTACTTCGGCCGATTGGGCAAACACATTAGTAGAGAACAAAGACAGAAAAAGAGCAACTAAAACATTTACAAACAAGCGTAAAAAAGATGTTGGCATGAGAGAAACCTCTTAAATAATGAAATAAAAACCCAAGACAGACCTTTTGTAATATAAAAAGGTCTATAAAAATTATATCAAAAAATACAAATTTCGCAAGCAAGTATTTCTCTATACATAAAAAGATTTTTTAAGTTAGTAAAACCTTTTTTTGCTACACTATAAAGTATGAAAAAACTACTGATTGTGATTTCTTTTGCGTTTCTTTTCTGCGGGTGCGATCACTACCGTCACACCTCCGTCATACTTAACAATGGTTTTTCCATTCATGTTCGTATTGCAGATACACCGGAAAAAACGAAAAAAGGACTCATGTTTGTTAAACATTTGCCAGAAAATGAAGGCATGTTATTTTTGATGCCTAACGCAGGACCACATTATTTTTGGATGAAAAACACCTTGATTGACTTAGATATTATTTATATATCACAAGACAAAACCATTACTCAACTTTATGAACGAGTCCCCCGCACATACACTTATACACCGGACCATCAAATTCCTTTCGTCAAAGGAGACGGAATCTATGTATTGGAAGCGGCTGCCGGTACCATTAGCCGTCAAGGATTAAAAACGGGGGATAAGATTAACTTCTCGTTATGAAAAAATTTTTTCTTTTCATCTTCTTTACGCTGATTTGTGTTTTTCCGCTACAAGGACAGGATCTAGATATAGAGCATCTGTATCAAGAAGCGAAAAATCATCTGATCCATTTGTTGGAAATTGATACCTCTAAACCTGAGCCCAATGAAACAGCTGCCGTACGCTATCTATATAAAGAACTTAACAAACACGGTATAGATTGGGACTTTTTATCTCCGCGCAAAGGAGCTGCCAATCTGCTGGCACGCATTAAGGGCTCTGACCCTAAAGCCAAGCCTTTATTATTAATTTCCCATTTAGACACTGCTCCTGCCGGTGATAGTTGGTCCTTTTCTCCATTTAAAGCCACACTCAAAGATGGCAATATATATGGTTTAGGGGCAACCGATGCCAAAAACTATACCGCCATGCATTTGGCCCTCTTAACCCAGATTAAAGATTCCGGCCTTACTCCTAAACGAGATATTATCTTCTTAGCCACTTCCGGAGAAGAATCCGGAAGCGATACGGGCATCAAATGGATTGCCGAAACGCAGTGGAATAAAATTAAAGCCGGTTTTGCCCTGAATGAAGGCGGCGGTATCATTAAAGACAGCCCCGAAGGAAGCCCCATTATATTTGCCGAAGCCGGTACCAAAATGTATATGGATATTAAAATTACAGCCTTCGGCGAAGCGGCCCATTCCTCCGTCCCTGTACAGGAAAATGCCGTTTATCGTTTGTCAGAGGCTTTGGCCAAACTGCCGCAATTTACGCCTCCGGCTAAGTTAATCCCCACGACACAAGAATTTTTTACCCGTATTGCTACACTGCAAAATGAAGATGGCAAAACTACTATACAGTTGCTTTTATCCGGCACAGACGAACAAAAACAAATGGCGGCGGACATCATGGCA
Source organism: Elusimicrobiaceae bacterium (assembly GCA_017520185.1). Lineage (NCBI taxonomy): Bacteria > Pseudomonadati > Elusimicrobiota > Elusimicrobia > Elusimicrobiales > Elusimicrobiaceae > Elusimicrobiaceae bacterium. Next base: position 2,622 of record JAFXGO010000031.1, read on the forward strand.
CAGGATTCTTTTTTTCAAACGCAACTCAGAGACACCATTACCCCTGTTAATATTTCCTCCGGCACAGATACCGGTGCATCTTCAGCTGAGGCATCCGCCATTGTCAACGTACGTCTTTTGCCTGCTACTGATCCCGATGAGTTTGTAAATAATTTACGCGCTTTTTTGGCTTCGGACGATTTTTTAACAGTTGAAATTTTGGAACGCCCACAACTTCCGTTTCCGGAACCGATGGATGGAAATGACGAACTCTTTGCCTCTATTTCCGCTACGGCTCAACGTCTTTGGACAAAAGCCGTACCCGTGCCGGGTATGAGCCCTGCTTCCGGCGACGGAGAATTTTTGCGCCGTTTAGGTGTTATTACCTATGGCATTGGTCCTTCCATGTATGAACAAGCCGAAGGAGGCGCACATACGGCTGATGAATATATATCGGAACAAGATTTTAAGGAGCAAGTACACTTCTTTGCCGGTATTGTTTATGATTTTGCATTAGGTAAAAACATTTTCCCCTCGCAAGAAGAAAACACTCCAGATTTACAAACTATACCTGAAAATACAGAAGAAAATAAATTATGAACAAAGACAAAAAATTATCTTTAATAACATTCCAAAAGAATGAAATGACAGAGAGTGTCATTTACCACCGTTTGGCTTTGCGTGAAAAGAATCCCCAAAACGCACAAGTATTGGAAAAAATATCTCAAGAAGAAGCAAAACACTGCGAAATTATTTCTAAAATTACAGGAAAAGAATGCAATGCTTGCTATATTAAAATTGCTTGGTATTTATTATTAGCGCGTATTTTTGGCATTACTTTTACGGTTAAACTGATGGAAGGAAATGAAGGACACGCCGCTCAAAAATACCGCATGTATGAAGATTTCCCCGCTGTACAAAAATTGGCTGAAGATGAAGACGCTCATGAAGCGGCTCTTATTCATCTTATCAACGAAGAACGGTTAAATTATATGGGATCTGTGGTGCTGGGTTTAAGCGATGCTTTGGTAGAGTTTACCGGTGCATTGGCCGGTTTTACCTTTGCTTTGCAAAACCCAAAACTAGTGGCACTGACAGGTGCCATCACCGGCATTGCTGCTGCATTAAGTATGGGCTCTTCGGAGTATTTGTCCTCCAAAACAGAAAAGGCAGAAGGAAAACACCCTGTTAAGGCTGCCATTTATACGGCAGGGGCCTACATTTTGACGGTAGGATTATTGGTGTTCCCGTACGCCATTTTGGATAATATTTTTGTGGCTCTGGGTCTTATGTTATTTTTGGCCTTAACGGTCATCGCCTCTTTTACTTTTTATTATGCCGTAGCCAAAAGTGAAGATTTTAAGGGCAGATTTTTGGAAATGGCCTGCCTGAGTTTTGGTGTAGCTGCTGTCAGTTTTTTCATCGGATTTTTACTGCAAAAATTCACCGGTATCGAAGCCTAAACACACCTTGCTCATTGCTAAAAAAGCCCTCTCTTTTTAGAGAGGGCTTTTAAATTTAAAAACTAACGCCTATCTTTAAACCATATTCATGTGTATAATTTTTGGGTTCTATCACACCCATAGCCCAACCGGTGCCCGTAATTTCTTTCCAGGCCAAAGAAGAATTTTGAATATGCCAATAACGCCAGAAAGGCTCTACAAAAACACCTACCTTTTCAAATTTCTTCTCTGCTTTTAAACTAACGCGCACACCATAGCCTTCACCCTGATCATTATTGTTGCCTTCCATACCGGATACAGGACCGCTGTACTGCTTGCCTTTTAAGAAATAATCAAATTCCCCGTTAAGGGCAAACTCCCAATCGTTGTTTATATATTTAAGATTAGCTCCGATAGGCAAATACCAATAGGTAGATTCTCTTAAATAACCTGTTTCTCCGGATTCTTCCAAATGGTTGACTAATTTGCGCCAGCCAAACCCAAAATAGGGCCACACTTGCCAATTATCAGCAAAAGAATAAACTGCTCCCATGCGTAAGCCGGCCTCAAAGTAATAATCCTCAATTCCTTTATAGGTAAAAGGGGTCACATTCCCAGTGCCATCTTGTATGCCGCCATAATAATCAGCATCGCCGGTCATATATCTAAAATCTATCGTCGCAAAAGAATGATCATCTCCGGCAAAATCCTGTGACAAAAGCCCCCTAAGTGTATAAGCCGCACTAACCCCATATTTGGGTCTGGCCTTAACAGACATCAGGCCCGGCTCACGATATTTGTAATTAGACATTTCATAAGCCACTTGCAGGCTATGCTTTTTTTCTTCTGCAAACACTTCTGTACAAAGACCGACTAAACAAAACAGAAAAACTAATATTTTTTTCACAATAATTCCTCCCATATATTCCAAAGTATCTATTTATTTAATTTATAAAATTATATATTTTTTATCAAATCTTATAATTTTGCTTCTATCCATATAGGACAATGGTCCGAACCCATTACATCGCTTAACATTCCGGCCCCTTTTAACTTATCTTTTGAAAGAGCATCTATCATAAAGTAATCAATTCTCCAGCCTACGTTTCTTTTGCGCGCACCGGTCTTATAATCCCACCAACTATAATGCCCTCCGTCTTTGTTAAATTGGCGGAAGGTATCTACAAATCCTTCACTAAAAAAACGGTCCAACCAGGCTCTTTCCTCCGGTAAAAAACCGGTATTTTTTTCATTTTCTTTTGGGCGGGCTAAATCTATGGCTTGGTGAGCGGTGTTAACGTCTCCGCACACAATCACCGTTTTACCCGTTTTGAATAATTCTTTGCTCTTTTGCAAAAAACAATCATAAAAGCGGAGTTTAAAATCAATACGTTCCGGCCCCTGACCGCCATTTGGATAATAAATATTGATAAAGAAAAAACTAGGATATTCTAATATCAATGTGCGGCCTTCTTTATCAAATTCTTCATTTCCCAACCCATACCATACTTGCAGCGGCTCTTGTTTGCTATACACTGCCACCCCACTGTAGCCTTTACGTTCTGCTGAGCAAAAATAACTGTGCCAACCGGACGGTGCGCGGAGTGCATCGGAAAGTTGCTCCGGCAAGGCTTTCGTTTCCTGTAAAGCCAGAATATCAGCATGGCATGTATTTAAAAAATCCAAAAATCCTTTTTTTTCTACGGCTCGCAAACCGTTAACATTCCAAGAAATCAGTTTCACGTTTTTAACCCCTAAATTAGTATAATAAGTATTATATAAAAATGATTCTCTACTATGACGCATTCAGGAGTTGCTTATGATTAAACAAGGAAAATGTTATTTCACGTCCGAATCTGTGTCCAAAGGACACCCTGATAAAGTATGTGACCAAATTTCAGACTTAATTTTAGATGAGATTTTGAAAAAAGATAAAACAGCCCGCGTCGCTTGCGAAACGTATATTACGCGTGGTTTAGTGGTAGTGGGTGGTGAAATCACGACCAAAACTTGGGTGGATGTGGAACAGTTGGTCCGCAATCATATCAAGGAAATCGGCTATACGGATGCAAAATACGGTTTTAATGCAGACACTTGTGCCGTAGTCAACGTCATTGGCAAACAATCTCCTGACATCAGTCAAGGGGTAGACGTAGGCGGTGCCGGAGATCAAGGTTTAATGGTAGGTTATGCCGTAGATGAAACCACTGAATATATGCCGCTTACTTTAGTGCTTTCCAATGAAATTTTGAAAAATTTGGAAAAAGCACGCAAAAACAAAACCTTGCCGTACTTAGGCCCCGATGCCAAGAGTCAGGTGACCATTGAGTATGAAGATGGCGAACCTGTACGCATTGATACGGTGGTGGTATCTACCCAACATACCGAAGAAATTTTAGACAAAACCGGCAATAAAATCACCGAACGTTCTAAAAAAGAAATTGAAGCGGTGGCCATTTTACCTGCTATCAAAAAATGGATGGATAAAGACACCAAAATTTTGATTAATCCTACCGGCAAATTTGTCATCGGCGGTCCGCAAAGTGATACCGGTATGACGGGGCGTAAAATTATTGTAGATACATATGGTGGCCGTTGTCCGCACGGTGGCGGTGCCTTCTCCGGCAAAGACCCCACCAAAGTAGACCGTTCTGCTGCCTACATGGCCCGTTATATCGCCAAAAATATCGTAGCGGCTAAATTGGCCCATGAATGTACGGTACAGTTGGCCTATGCCATCGGCAAAGATGAACCGGTGGGTTTCTATGTAGATACGCACGAAACGGGTAAAATCAGTGATCAGAAACTAGCCGAGATTGCGCGTAAAATATTCCCCCTGACTCCTAGAGGAATTATCGAACATTTCAAACTTCGCAATCCCATTTATTTACCTACGGCTGCTTACGGGCATTTTGGACGCAAAGACTTCCCCTGGGAAGCCACCGACAAAGTAAAACTTTTGCAAGCAGCCGCAAAGTAATAAACCCTTGCTTTTAACTAGCAGAGATGTTTTGGCAAAACACCCCCCAGCAAGGCTGGGGGGTTATTTATAAAATCACTCAACCTTACGCATGAGATTTTGTTACTTAGTAGTTATAAAAAATCCCCCCAACAAATTTGGGAGGATTTTATGTATCTTTTCAATCTAATATTGCATTTCCAACGGCAGCCAGTCTCTCGTCTCAAAAGAAACTCTCCAGATATCTATATCACTGTGATATTGCTGCACAAATTCTTTAATAGAAAAATAAAATAGATCCATATAAAACTTGCAAAGTTCCACATAAGAGGCCCAATCTTGCACAGGATGTTGCTGCAACCATTCTTTGGTGTAGCCTAAATGGGAGCGATATTTTTCGTAGCGAGAGTCTGATTCGATCATTAAAACAAAAATAGTATATTTAATGGCTCTTTCATGATCTTCGGGCAAGATTTCATCGTCCGGATAATCCCCCGCTTGTTTGAGCATATGTTCCAAAAATTTGACAAAATATTCTTCTTTGGACATATAAATCATGCCCTTATGTACCAAATTCCACTCTGAGGGATAGTTGGTCTCAAAGTACTGAACCAAACTGGATTGATTATAAATTTCTTCGGCAGCTTTTAAATATTTTTTAAATAAAATCTGCTTTTCCACCGTATCAAGTTGGGTAGGAGGAATCGTCCTTGATTGTAATACAGTAGAAACAGACTGACGGTGAAAGGCACTTTCAAAAGCCGATATTTGCTCAGAAAATTCAGCTGCCTGCGCTCCGCTGATACAAAAACAAGTACATACAAACAAACAATATATCTTTTTCATTTTTTCTCCAATACAAACCCCGCCCTAAACAGGCGGGGTTTATAAAATGCAACTAAAATTAATGAGTCATCATCATCCAAGTGGAATAATTCAAAACATTGTTTAATTCCGCAGGCCCTTGACGCTCAGCCTCTACCAACATTTTCATAGCCTCGTAGAAATAATTCATGGCTTTTTCACAAGCCACCACATATTCACTCCAGTTCTCAACCGGATGTTCTTCCAACCATTCTTTGGTATAACCTAAATAGGGTCTGTAGGCGGCAAATCTTTCTTTTTCATCGCCGTTCATCATCAGCGTGAAAATGGCATAGTCAACAGCACGGTATTCGTCATTGGTCAAAGAGCGACCATTGGAATCTTCATTTTCAAAATAACTTCTAACAGCATTCTCCAAGACTAATACCAAAAAATGTTCTCTGGTTAAACCACAAATTTCCTGGTGGCAACCTTCCAAATTACCGGATTTATTCAGTATTTCCACCCCTTTAATCAGATAATAATTAAAAACCTCTTGCTTTTGAGGATCGGCAAATTTGGTGGGAGGCACGTTCTTTTGCGCATGAGTTGTCTGCGCTTTTACATTCGCACGTTCCACAGCAGACTGCAAAGCCTGCATATCCAAAGCCTGTACAAAAGAGGCCAAACCAAATACAGCACACAACACAAAACCCATCTTCTTTAAATTCATATTCATTCTCCTAATCTATTTACTTCTTCTTTATATTAAACCTGTTTTTGCAAAAATTCACTAGGGTCCTTGGACCTATTTTTTATGTTTTTTAGGCCTATAAAAATCTAGGTCTTTCTTAAAAAAACCGCCCTTTCGGGCGGTTTTCTAAAAGATTTCTGCTAAAACCTAAGTGAGATGGAGGCTTCTGCGCCCAAGCCGTAGTGTGCGTAGTTAGCTGCTAAACTTAAATCCAAATAAGAAGGAAGTTTAAAATTCAGCCCCGCCGTTGCACGGGCGGTAGCGGCATATTCGGTTTCACCGGCCAGTTCCGGTGCCATGACCGATTGGTTGATATGTAAATTTGTATAATCCACACCACCGCCGATATAAGGGACAAAATATTTAAATTTCATAGACATAACCAAGCTGGCATTGTAGTGCGTAGCGGAAAAATCACGCGCGCTGGCACTATGCGCAGACAACACCAACATCGGCTGAAAAGACCCCAACATTTCATTCGGACGCGTAATACCCCAGCGCAAACCGCCGCCGGCAATCGTCATTCCTTGATAACTGCTGGCACGAATAAAACCATCTAAACGAAACGGCATACCGATATCGGCTTGAAGCCAAGGGTAATACACTTCCCCCACTTCTTCACGTTCCCCCAATGCCGTATGCGTCGTTTCATTTTTCCCTTTACTCATTTTAAAAATCATGCTTGCACGCGGGCCGATTTGAAACCCACCCCAACCTAACACACGACCGGTGGTATAGGTGCCAGAACCCATCAGCCCCCCTAAATCTTTGGCAAAAGCACGCACGTTATCGGCAGATACGTTGGCGGCAAAATCATCCCAAATATTTCGCGCCTGTACAGGGACGCACAATGCAAACAAAAAAGCAAAAATCAATAATTTTTTCATGGTTTTCTCCTATTTAAAATCAACCAAATGGCCCTCTTTTACTCGGCCTTTTAAAGTACCGGCGGGCAGCTCTAAGGTTTGTACTGCATGGCGAACAATCGGGCTGATGCGCCACGGTTTCATATTTTCTATCACATACAATACGGTCCCGTCTTCTGCTAAAAACAAAACATCAATGGCAAACTTCATAAAACAAGTATGAATCTGTGGGCAAGGGGCCAACAACATCGCTGTTGCCTGCGGCATAGAATTGCGGAACATCAGCCCTTTTAGACGTTTAAAAAACGTATTGGCCATTTCCACATTTTCCGCTATTACCCATGTATTTTCCACCACACACTTCATAAGTTTTTTCTGCCAATTCCTTTAAATAAATTTCTACTTGTTTTTGAAGTTTCTTGTCTTTAAAAATAATTTCTTTAGGTGTTTTTATCAAAAATCCTTTTTTATTTTTAAACACAAGAAACGTCAAAGCAATCTCACCGTTAAAATCCACATCCGCAATCAGCATCCCCTCTTGCGTAAATGCTTTACGATAGTCCACCGTTTCAAATGTAATAGCAGGCACCTGATACTGACAATCTTTCTCACAGTCTAACAAAAAACGGTACACTTTTTGAGATAAAATTTTTACGTTTTTGTATTTTCCTTGTGCCAGAGGCATCTTTAGCACGTCATTTTCATATTTCACATCTTCTACATCAAAAAAACGTCCATACGAAAAAGTAAAGGCGCATGCCGCATTGGCCGCCAACAGACATATCCATATAACAAGCACACGCCTTAACAAAAACATTATTTGGGTTCTACTACACGTTCCACATAAGCACCGGTGCGAGTATCTACCAAAATCTTATCTCCTTCATTGATAAACAAAGGCACTTTGATTTCGGCACCCGTTTCCAATGTGGCCATTTTGGTCATATTGGCTACGGTATCGCCTTTTACACCCGGAACGGTGGAAGCAATGGTCAAGGGAACTTTAATCGGCAATTCCATATTCAAGAGTTCGTCATTGATATAGATACCGGTCAATTCCATATTATCTTTCAAATATTTCTTTTGATCTTCAAGTTTGGCTATGGGCACAGAAACCTGCTCATAGTTTTCACTATTCATAAAAACAGCCATATCACCCTCATCATACAAATAGGTGAACGGGCGTTTTTCAACTTCCACTTCTTTAAATTTATCTTCAGGTCTGTAAGACGTTTCAATCAAAGAACCTGTATGAATATTACGCAATTTCACACGAACAACAGCGCGTGCTTGGCTTTTGCGGTGATGTTGGAACTCAATGATTTCAACGATTTGTCCGTTTTCATCTTCGAAAATCAGACCATCGTGAAACTGGGTTGTGTTAATCATAGTTTGTACCTCTTTGCGGGTTTCCCCGTTATTTTTGTGTCAAATTTTTAGATCCGGTTTTTGTCACCAGATAACTATCTTCCAAGCGGACTCCGTATTTTCCGTCCAAATAAATGCCCGGCTCTACGGTAATCACAAAATTTTCTTCTATTTCTCCAACGGTATTGCTTCTTTCAATCGGAGACTCATGCACCTCCAGCCCAATACCATGACCGGTGCTGTGAATAAAATATTTTCCGTATCCGCTGTCTTCAATGACGGCGCGGGCGGCTTTGTCTATTTCCGCCACCGGCAAACCGGCCTTCAGCATACCAACGGCGGCCTCTTTTGCCATAGATACAATATGCCAAATTTTATGATATTCGGCAGGCTCTTTATCACCATGCCACCAGCTGCGTGTCATATCGGAACAATAGCCTTTGTAATAACAACCGAAATCCATCAAAATAGCATCATTTTTTTTCAGTTTTCTTTTGGCAGAAGGCTCATGATGAGGATCGGCACAGTTTTCACCAAAACAGACAATGTTAAAAGCAACGCTATCGGCTCCGCGTTTGAGCATCGCCATCGCAATCAAGACTCTTACGTCTTCTTCGCTCATACCCGTTTTAATCTGAGGTTTTACTTCCTCAAAAGCCTGTGCGGCTATTTGACAGGTTTTTTTCATCAAACGGATTTCGTCTTCATATTTGGCTTTGCGCATTTCAGCCACAACTCCCTCCATGCGCATCAAGCCGGCTTGAGCCAATTTTTCACCACGCACAAAGTCGATACTTTGTGGGTCAAAAGCCAAGTGGGTTAATTTCAACTTAAGTGCCAATTCTAACGCTGCCGCCAACATATCTCCGCTGACGTCTTGCAAAGAAATAAAATCTTTAACAGATTGCATTTTGGGCAAAATCATCGTTTTGGTTAAACAATATGCTTTACGCTGAGTGAACAGGAAAACGGCTTCTCCGTCCATCAACTCTATACCCGTAAAATAGCGCATTTCCAAAGCAGATACACAGACGTAGCCTTGCACATCTGCATTTTTTAATACTTTTTGAAAATCTTTAACGCGCTGCTTTGCTAAATTTTCCATATTATTCACAAGTTAAAATTTCAGATCCGGTCTTCGTCAATACGATGGTATCTTCCAAACGAACACCAAACTTTCCGGGTAAATAAATACCCGGCTCAATGGTAAGAACATGCCCCTCTTGCAATACGGTTTGGCTGGTTTGGTCATTATTGGGTTCTTCATGAATCTCAAGCCCTACTCCGTGTCCTAAACGATGGGTAAAATATTCTCCATAACCGGCAGCCTCAATAATATCTCTGGCGGCGGCATCTACTTGTTGAGTAATGGCACCCGGCACCTCAGCTTCTATGCCGGCACGACGAGCCTGATCTACGATATTCCAAATTTTCGTATATTCTTCCGGCTCATGGTCTCCATGCCACCAACAACGCGTAATGTCGGAGCAGTACCCCTCATACACGCAACCGTAATCAATCAAAACAGCTTCATTATCTTGCAATTTTCTGTCGGAAGCAACATGATGCGGATTGGCCGTATTTTCCCCAAAGGCAACAATAGAGTTAAACGAAGGAGAAGATGCCCCTTGCATACGCATAAATTTTTCTATTTCGGCCGCTAATTCCACCTCAGACATACCCGTTTTAACCAAAGGGCGAATGTATTGATACGTATGAAAAGCAATTCTGTTGCTTTCTCTTAAAGAAGCAATCTCTTGCTCATCTTTGACTTGACGCAACTGAGAGATATATCCCTCATATTCCACAAAACCGGCCTGTTTAAACAAGCAGCCCACTTTGTATTTTTCTTTTTCTCCATCAAAACCGACTTTCGTTAAACCGAGACGAGCCGCCTCAGCCACAGCAGCAACGGGCATACCTTTATCCACGCCTTCACAGCGCATAAAAGGAATTCTTTGCTTTAAAGTTTCTACGTATAATTGACGGGTGAAACAAACCAATTCTTTATCACTCAACAAAACTACGGCTTCACCTGGAGAAAACACAAAATTTAATAAATAAAATTGATCAATACTATCGGTGATTACCAATCCATCAAAACCATCTTTTTTCATTAACTGCTTCAATACGTCTATTTTCTTTACAATTCTTTGTTGCATAATACTATTTTCCTCTTACTAACTTCATATACACTATTATGATATCACTTTTCTCCTTCTCTGGGCAATGGATTTATCCTTATTTTATTTCTTTTAGACACTTGCGCCAGGCGGGCAATAATTATATATAATAAGTTATATCGTACCCTATGACGAAATCATAGCATGAAAAAGTTTCTGTTTATTCTTTTTTTATCTCTTCATACCGCTGCGCAGGCGGCCGTTTTTACGTCTAAAGACGGCCAATTTACGATGGATTTGCCTTCCGGTTGGGCCGAACCACGCACCGCAGCGACTGGAACCGTTTTATCGGTTGTGAAGGGTAGTGCTCGCATTGATATTAAACCTGTTTCCTCTTGCCAAGACCCAGCCTGTATCGAACAAAAAACGCAAACGGATTTAGCAGACGTTAAAAAGAAAAAGATGCAAGTTGTAGGGAACACTTACACAGGAGAAGAAATTAAAAGAATTGATTTTTCTACGGGAGATCCTTTCTTTTACATTAGTTTTTTTAGCCCAAAAAATGATTTTAGTTCCGGATATTTCTTGATCGGCAAAAAGGCATACTCTATCTTGGCCAAAGATTTGTCTTATGCCCAAACAGATTTAATTTTTTCTTTTATTTCCCCCGCACAACAAACCGCTCCCAGCATGGAAATGGATTTAACCGATCCACGTGCCTATAATATAGAATCCATTCCTGCCGTCTCGGAAGAAAACTTGGTAAATCCGAATGATTTGCAAAAAGTAGATATAAAACCTGTGCCGACAGTTCCCGTTGCTCAAAAAACAACCAAAATCAAATGGCCTGCCTCTTTGGTGACGCGCAACATGCCACCTTACATTAAACAATTAGGGCACGGATTTGATGTATTGGTGTTATGTCTATTCTTTTATCTTTTCCTACAGATAATGGCACTTATTGGCAAAATTTTTCTTTCCAAAAAGCAAAAAGAAGCAGACGTCAATCCAAACTCCCCTTATCCGATTCAATTTCTCCGCCTGTACGGAACTCCTTCTTTAATTTTCCGTGTCAGAGATAATCAGGGCAATGTATTGATATCTCTTTCCAGCCGTTGGGATAGTTTGTTTTTATTTGGCGGAATCGTGTTGGTGGTGTTGGCAGTGCTTATTATGGCCATAACAGGTCTTTTAGAAAGCACCCAAATCGGTCATTTTAGTTCTTTTGCCTATAACACCGTATACTCTGCCGTTTCACTTATTATTCCTTTGGGTTTTGTAATTTTTATTTGCGGAGTTTTATGGTCCCAATTGGTTTTACGTCAGTTTGCTTTATACGATGCTAAAGGTTGTAAGGCGGTACTCATTATACAACGTGGTTTCGGGTTAAAAAAGGAATGTTATCTGGCTTATTTTGTTAAATCCAAAGAAGTTCTTTTGTTAGAAAGAAAACGCTTTTCCCTGCTTAGAAAATGGCAAATTTTAGATAAAAACAGAAATATCTTGGCACATATAACGGAAGAAAGCCTGCCTGTGGCGCTTTTGCGCAAAGTGACAGGTCATTTGTGGGGCTTTCTGCGAGCTAGTTATCGGATTGAAGGATCCATGCAAAGCACCGGACACATTGAAAGCAAAAAAAGTATTTTTAATACCTTCACCTGCAACATAGATAAACCGCAAGCCATATCCGCACGGGATTTATTGGTATCTTCTATGCTTATTAACATTAGAGACAGAGACAAATGGTATCCTTGGTTTTAAAAACCCCTGTACTAAACAGGGGTTTTTTTTAGCCAAAAAACAACTCTTATAAATACTTTTTTTCTTGATTATCCGGAGGAAATTGTTATAATGAAGGTAGCGGTTAGACCGTTCGACCGCCGATAGTTTTTACATCGGTGGCGTCCTAAAAAAGAGGTCAAACGATGGAAGCAAAAAAAATCAAATCTCTGGAAATTTTTGTCAGCAGCACCGATATTGTGGACCATCATCTGCTGTACGAAACCATTATCCGCAAAGCCAAAGAATATGGCATTGCCGGTGGGACCGTAATCAAAGGTGCTTTGGGCTATGGGCTCAGCACAGAGTTGCGCGATACCCGTTATTGCGAATTGGTAGAGAAATTCCCCATCATCTTAAATTTCATTGATGAGGCAGAAAAAATTGACGGATTTATCGATAGCATTATGCCTTGGTTAAAACAACAACCCAAAGGTTGTCTGGTCACAACTAAAGACTTGAATGTTCTTCTGGCTAAAAAAGGTGATACCAAACAATAAAATCTAATACAAAAGACCCCGCATAAAGCGGGGTCTTTTTATTTCTTAAAACGGTTTAGATAAGGCCCATAATCGGGCAAGACCTTTTTATATTCTTTTGAAAATAGCGGTGATGAAATCAAAAAATCCGCCGTAGCTCTATTACAGGCCACCGGTATATTCCATACCGCCGCCAAACGCAATAAGGCCTTAATATCCGGATCATGAGGAAGCTGATTCAAAGGATCCCAAAAGAAAATCAATGCGTGTATTTTCCCCTCAGAAATATCTGCTCCTATTTGCTGATCTCCTCCGAAAGGACCACTGTTAAAACAGTGCACCGGCACCCCTAAGGCCTCTTGTAGCAAACTACCGGTAGTTCCGGTAGCAAACAAATGATGCTCACAAAGAGAGCCCTTATTATATAAAGCCCATTCCAACAAATCTTTCTTTTTATTATCATGCGCTACAAGAGCGATACTTTTCTTTTCAGGAATAATTAACATATTTTCTCCTTTTTTTTATTGTAGCATTTACTCGCCCTTTCATGGCAGCGGAAAACTTTGCTATTCTATAAATATCATGAAAATATTATTTTCTCTTATTTTGTGTTTTTTATCCTCTTACGCTGCTGCAACAGACTCAGCATGGCAAGTTTATACCTTAGCGGACCGCTCTGTACTAAAAGGGGCTTCGTGGGCTGCTGCCGCCGCTTATGTGCAAGAGAAGAAACCTCTTTTTTCCATTCAGCCCGATTTACGCTTAGCACCGGCTTCTACGCTTAAACTGCTAACTTCTGCCGCTGCTTTAGAAATGCTTGGCTCCCAACATCGTTTTCAAACCCGTATTTATCAAGAAGGCACCATAGATGCCAACGGAACATTAAACGGGCACCTCTACATTCGTGGCGGGGCAGACCCTACATTAGGCTCAGACAGAGTGCCAACGAGCATGAAATGGCAAGATTTGCTTCAACATTGGTCTCAAAAAATTCGCTCCGCCGGCATCAAGCAAATCAACGGAAACATTTATGCCGATGTCTCTTTATTGCAGGGGCTTTCTCTCCCCACAAAAACAAACTGGCAAAATATGGGCAACTATTTTGCCGCACCCGTAAGCGCACTCAGTTTTAACGACAATTCTTTTGAAATTGTTTTTAAGGCACAACCTAAACATGGCGCCCTTATGCAAGTAAAGTCCTTCTTTCCGGAAACGGAGGGATTAAAAATTCGTTCTTTTGTCACGGCAGATGCACATCATCAAAAAGATGAAGTCTATGTATATGCCGCACCACAACAATATAATTTGGAAATACACGGCACATTACCCACGTCAACTTTTAAGCAATATCGCATATCAGCGGCCTTACCCGATCCGGCACAACTGCTGACGGATTTGCTTATTATGCAGTTAGAAAAAGATCAGATCCCCGTAAACGGAGCCGGATTTCTCTTAGACATAGAGGCGGATTATTCTGCCATGCGTTTGATATACACGCATCAATCCCCCCCATTAAAAGACATTATTTATATCGTCAATAAACGCAGTTTTAATTTATATGCAGAGACTTTACTGCGCCACTTAGCCTTGCACTCAGGCCAAAAAGCCACCACCGAAAACGGAATTGCCGCGTTGAAAGAATTTTTGCAAAAAAATTCCATTCCAACTGATAATATGATGATTTACGATGGCAGCGGTTTGTCTAGAGATAATCAATTGTCGGTGCAAACTTTGTTAGATGTATTACAATTCATGGCCAAGAGTCCAAACTTTTCCCATTATTACAACTCTTTGGCCACTGTAGATGATCGTGGAGACTTGTTGCTATTGCGCCGTTTTTTAACCCCGTTTAAACGCAACAAAGACATTCATGTTAAAGGCGGCACCCTAGACGGAGTAAAAGCCCAAGCAGGCTACGTAAAAGACAGGCAGGGCCGCCTTATTGCTTTTGCCTTTATTACCAACAATATTATTGAAGAAGGTGAAAATATTAACCGTTTTTACGAGGATATTCTTAAAATACTTCTCCAATTGGAATAATTCTTCCCATAAAAAAAGCAAGGATCCAATCCTTGCTTTTTTAAATCAAAAAATACTTTTAATAAACAGATTGCCAAGAACGGGTGGTCAAGACAAAATGTACTCTGCGATTGGTGCGGCGGCCCTCTTTGCTGGTATCATAAGTTAAGGGCCTGTCTGCGCCATAAGAGTGAACACGAATGCGGTCTGCCAATACCCCACGACTGACTAAATAAGACTTCATCGCCGTGGCACGAGAAGAACCCAACCAATAGTTATAATCCTTATCTCCCACGATATCGGCATTTCCTTCTATAATCAGTTTCATGTTAGGGTTTGTTAACAACAATTCGGCCAATTTATCCAAAAACTCATACGAATAATCCGGCGGTTGTATAGAATCAAACTCATAGGTGATATCAGGTAATTGGCGGCTTTCGGCCATTTCCCTTACGCTTTGTTTTAATAACTTGGCATTTTTATCGGCTTCTATTTGGATAATAGGGTCACGCTCCGGCAAACGAGGAATATCTGCATCTTCTCCTTCATATGCACTGTTGGCTGCACAAGCTGCCAAACTCAAAGACAACAAAGCCGTCACAAACACTTTTGAAACTTTCATATTCCATGCCTCCTTGATGCATGTTTACAGATTAAATAAAAAATCCTTTTCAAAATTATAGCAAAAGCATTAGTAAAAAATTAATAAAAAATTTTTCTTTTTTCAGATATCCATTTTATCCACAAAGTGTGGATAACCTGTGGATAACTCCGTTTCTACTCTACAAATACCCTTTTTTAATCTTGCAAAAAAGGCTTAAAAAGAAAGTTTCCTTAAAAACCTGTGGATAAGTGCAAAATTCTGTGGATAACTTTCTTTTTGTATAGGAAAAAATGGATTATATCGCCGAATATTCCGACGGAGAAATTCTTTTTCCTTTTTCAAACCACTCAAAATTATATTTTTAAGAAAACTGTTGACAAGTTTGATTTTTTTTACTACGAAAGTGCCAAAAATGGCTTTTTTTCTTATTTTTTCAAGGATATTTTTGCACCAAAATCTATTTTATCCACAAAAACCCTTATTTTGACTTTTCCGCGCTCTGCACCGGAAATAGGGGTTAACTCTCCGCTGGAGGCACTCCAACTTAAATAAGGCGGACTCATGCGCAAAGAAAGAGGAATGTAATCATATAGGGAGCCGTTTGCAAGCAGAGCATAGACAGACAGATAGGCTTTACCGGTCTTCATGGATACTGCTTGCGGATAAACAGAACCGCTCAATTTCTTCACTTGCACCGATACCTCTTCAGAAAACAGGTAATCTATATCCAAAACAGAAGACAAAGAATCTTCTTTTGTAATCTTCGTCACAAAATTATTACCATACAAAAGCCCTTTATCTTCTAAGGTTTCTTGCCAAACAGTCAGGGGTTCTCTATCCCCTGCCAACAAAATACGCAAAGGCATATTGTCTTGGTTCAAAGAAATGTTTTTTAAAGGTAAATTTAAAAACAGATAACGGGAAAACAATTCTTTCTTTTGCAGCAGTTCAGCAGCCAACTCCGCATATTCTGCTCCGCATACCGCCAACCCTCGATGATTTGCCCCTTCTATCGTCAGATAGTTTGCGTCCATGTAAGGCACCAATTCGCGTGAAATAAACGTGGAAATTTCTTGCACACCGGCTTGGGCATTATCCCCTAGTTCTATCCCGACCAATAAGATTTTTTGTGCAGAATTATCTTGTATTTTTTTTATTTCTTCTGCTTGCTTAGGCCCTAATCCCAGCACGTATAAAACCGGATAATCTTTGCGTAGGGGCACTTTTTCTTCCGGCAAAAAAACAGTCACCACCAAAGCATCTTTTCCTAAAGTGTCTGAAGGGAAATTTAAAAAAGTTTCCCGAAAAGGTTTTATCACCAACAGCGGCTCTGCCCCAAAGGCCCAACCGGACAGTAAAATTAACAACAAAACTAGTATTTTTTTCATAAATCTATTTTAACAAAAATTTTCCCTCAAGCACTATAGTAAAGAACAAAAGACCTAGTCTTTTTTTAGGTCTTAAGACCCTTGTGAACAGTTTAAAAAACATTTACCATAATAATAAGATTACAGGATTTGGAGTTTTGTATGAAAAATAATAATCTTCGTTTTTTACTAGCGCTCGGCGGGCAGAAAGTAGTTGTTTTGCAAAATCAAGAGCATTTGCATATTTATTCCAGCCCTCTCTCTTGCAAAAACAACGTTTCCGTTGGCCGATTGGCCGATGCCGTTTCGGAATAATTTTATAATTCATTTCTCATCTGTAGCCCATCCCTGAAAATGCTATAATGGCTATATGAAAAAATTATTCCTTTTCCTTTTTTTGTTTATCCTTTTATCCAATACAGCAAAGGCACAATCAGAGCAAAATCTATCTTCTATCTTGCCTTTGCTACAGGCCAAAACTCGCACGACGGCCCAAAACGTTCAGGTTCTTTCCTTGTTTGACGCTGCCAAAGATGCCAATACCATTTTTGCCGCCGGTGCCAGCCTTGTGCGCATTACTCCACCCAAAGCCTATGAAGCCAAATTATTAAATATCATCATCAAAGATGACAACATGCTTAAAAAAGTTTTTTCCGCAGTTATTTTAACGGCTATGGGGACCGAACATCAAGAGTTATCCTCTCTTTTACAAGACGCCACCTTCAGCCAAGACAGAGCCCTGCGCTCCTATGCAGCAGCGGCTTACACCATTTTAAATCCGCAAAAAGACATCTATAAAGAAGAAATTATTAACTTGTATATTTACGACCCTGCCTTTGCAACGCGCGCCATGAATTTGATATCCAAAGATGAGAAACAAACCTTTAAATATTTAAAGGAAACTTCTCGCTCCGATGTGGCGCAAGTACGTGCGGCTACTGCCAGCTGGTTAGGGCAATTACAAACCGAGAAAGCAGCCAAACAATTATTAAAAATGGCCAAAAACGAATTAGACCCTCAAGCCGCCAATGCCTTAGCGGTTGCCCTGTCACAAAATAAAACTTGGACTTTAGATGAATGTGCCAAAGCCTTAAAAACGCGTTATACGGCTCAACAATCTTCCACCTATGCGTTGGCTTTAGGTTTTATGACGGGCCATGCCATAGACACGATCAAAAAAGGATTATTAAATCCGGACGTCAACATTCGCATTAATTCTGCCAGAGCCGCCGCTTATATGGCAGCAGTGCTTTCCAGTCCGCAGGCGAACCAATATACCCAAGATAAAGAATTTGATATTACTCTTTTAAAAAGTTTAATTCCGGCCTTGTCCGCAATGGTCAAAAGAGATCAAAGCAATGTCAAGGTATATGCAGACAATGCGTTAAAGCAAATGGCCAAATTAATCTAAGGAAAATTATGAAAGTAAAAAAATTACATCCCGATGCTTTACTTCCGCACCGCGCACACCCCACCGATTCCGGTGCTGATTTATTTGCCCTAGAACGTACGGTTTTACCTGCGCGTAGCATTACCAAAGTACATACGGGCGTAGCGGTAGAACTGCCTGAAAACACCTCCGGTATTATCTGGGGCAAAAGTTCCGTAGAAAGCAAAGGCATCAAAGCGATGGCGGGGCTGGTAGATGCACCGTATCGCGGAGAATTAATTGTATGTATGTACAATTTAAACGATACGGACTTTGTCTTTGAAAAAGGTCACAAAGTGGCACAATTAGTGGTGTTGCCCACATTATATCCGTCTTTTGAAGAAGCCGAAGAACTTTCGGACACTTCACGCGGTTCAGGCGGTTTTGGCAGTACCGGCAATACTAAATAGTTTTTTTTGGTAAAGCAAAACCCCCTGCCGATTGGCAGGGGGTTTTTTGATAAAAAGCAGGCCTTAACTCCACAAGGAAATTTTGGTCACTTTATCCATGCGGCGCACTTTGGGCTCACCCACTAATTCTTGAATATAGGCTTCCGCCACAAAGATTTTTGTGCCCGGTAATAAATGTCCGCCAAAAACTTGATACTCCTGATTGGCAAACATTACGTGGGCATGCACACAAGGACGATTGTCCTGAATGCTGATATTTCCGCTCAAGTTGACAATTTCCATCGGCTCAGCGATGACTTTTTTGTCATATTTTTTCTTGGCTTGGTCAAACACACTTACCGTTGCGTTTTCCACCGCACCAATGACGTTTACGATACCGCACTTCACTTGGTTATCATGGCAAAAACCTGCCAATGATTCCAAGAGATCTTTTCCTTTTGGAAGTCTAAAAATATAGGTTCTTCCGGTTAAATAAGGTTTTTCTTCTGCCATTTTTTTCTCCTTAATATCTTATTGCCACTGGCCCTGTTTGCGCTGTTTCATATATTCTTCAATGGCTTGTAATTGGCCGGAAGCGTCCATTTGAGCCTCTTCATAAAGTTTGAAGGCTTTAGCGCTTCCTAAATATTGCCCGCTCTTATGGGGATAGAGCGCGCAAGCACGGCCCATATCACTATGCAACCAACAGTCCACCGTCGGCAATGTAAAGTCTGTAATCGCCGTCGCTATTTGTTTCCATGCAGGCGGCAGTATTTTATCTTGCTCTGCTTGTGGCAAGAGCTCAAAAAGTTCGCGGCTGGCCACATACAACACAGCTATATTGGCATTTTGCTTTTTCAATTGAGGCAAAACGTTTTCTACAAAAATTCTTCCCGCTCCGGTCCCCTGCAACAACACTACTCCTTCCGGCTCTGCTTGCGGTTTGTGCAAACAATATACCCCTTTTGCCGCCTCTATGGCAGCAGGTAAGCCTAAGGCCTTACGGTCGATAAATTTGTGAGACGGGCGAATCACAAATGGACTTAATAATGCAGGGCGCAACTGAAAGCCACGTGTCACCAAAGGCCAAATTTCATCTACTTCCAACGGAGTCAATGTAATACAAAGCCCCTTCGGAAAGTTATCCTGCACAAGTTGCAAAGCCTGCGGATCGGCATGCGTGGGGCCGTCTTCTCCGGTGGGCAAACCGGAATGACCGTTAAACAGTACCCATGTATTAATAGGCAGGCCCACTTCCTTGCCGGTTTGATAACCGATAGCATGCAAACGGGCTGCCACATGTGCAAAAGATAAGAATGCTGCATAAGAGGAACTAACCCCTATATGCTTACCGAAACTTGAAATACCGCTACAAATACCGGCAAGAGCATCTTCGCAAATACCGCCTACAGACAAACTACGGCTCTTAGGGTTAAGCATAGTATTAAAAAATCCGGCCGGAAAATCTTTGGAAGCATTGCCTGCATTGGTAGAACCATATAAATCTGCAGAACCCGTCAACAAAGTGCCGTTGGTATTTTTATTCAAATAAGCAAGCACATTGCCCAGCACACCACGCGTTGTATAGCTTTCCCCCACTTTAAACTCAAATTCCGCCGGCACTTCTTCCGGTTTAAAATCTGTATAAATCTTTTGCACATCGCCCAAATCTTCACGCACTTGACGTTTATAGGCATTTAACATATGTCCGCGCTCTTGTACCCGCTCTGCAATAAATTGGGTCAAGTCGGTTTCTTTTTCCAACACCGCGCGTATGGTGCAAAGCACTTTCCAATAGTTTTCTTCTATGTTTTGCGGAGTTTGTTCCCCTTCAAAACGCGGGAAAGAAACCCCAAAAGTTTGCTCAAATTCAGCCAAAGATTCATAAAATCCTTCCGAGCAAAACTTATAGCCTGCCCCATGAGAAGCCTTTCCTTCCAAACCATATTTCCAGCCTTTTATCGTACGATAAACAATGGCGGTAGGTTGATGATTAGCAAAAGTCAAAGCCATCTTTTGAGCGGCATATACTTGATCAAAATCATGTCCGTTTGGCACATAAATCACGTTAAAATCATGAATGCGGAAAAGTTCCACCGGAGTCCACTGAGTATAATCTCCGGCTTTGCCGTTTTCACAAGTGACACATTCTGTTTCAATAGAGGCTTGGTTCCAATCAATATGAAAAATAACATTTTTCAATTGAGCCGTCGCGGCACAAGCCAATGTCTCGCTTACGCGGCCGGCAGTTAAACCGCCTTCACCTTCTAAAATATTGACGATGGGGCTATTTTCTGCGTAGGCATCGGCGGCGCCAATGGCAAGCCCTACGGCAGAAGCATCGCCCACCCCGCTGGCACCGGTGCAAGTATAAACAAACGGAGTCACCGGTTCGGGGTGACCGCCTAAGGGTTTTACATTTAATTGTTTAAATAAAACAGTTCCCTGTACTTTATTGCGGCGAAAACCCAATAAATCTTCCAAACGCAACTGATTGATTTCTTCCTTTGCCAACAAAGAAGGCTGCGCCAAGCGCACACATTCATTGCGCAAAGCCCACATGGCATACATGCCCAAAGCCTTATGTCCGGCAGCATAACACAAAATATCGGCATCGTTTCTATGCGGAGAGGCCAATTCATAATCCAACATTTTATAAATCAAACTGCTAACGATTCTGCCTGAAGAAATGCTGCCACCCGGATGACCCGAAGTAGGGGCAAAATTATACAAAATAGACACCAAAGCCCGATAAATTACGTCTAATTTTTCAAATTGTTTTTTATCGGTCTGAGATAGTTGATAATCCACCTGTCCCAAAAAATCCGTCACATCTGCATAAATACCGTGTTTTTTAGTAAATTCGAAACTTTTCATCTTTATCCTCTTTTTTCTACGCCATCGTTTAGCACAGCACACAAGAGTTGCACAGTGGTCTCAATATCTTTTTTATGCACCATTTCCACGTTGGAATGTATATTGCGCGTCGGTACAGATAAAGCACAAGCAGCAATCCCCGTACGAGAACGGTGAATAGCTCCTGCATCATTGCCACCGCGCGGCGCAATGCGCACCTGATAAGAGACTTTATTTTTTACACACAAATCCTTCAATCCTTCAAACAACCACGTAGGCGTAATGGTCATACTGTCTATGGCTGTGATAGCCACACCACTGCCCAAGCGTACGATATAATCCTGCGGGCGACACAAGGGGATATCCGCCGCTCCCGTAGCATCAACGGCTAAGGCCAAATCCGCCTCCAGACCAAAGGCTGCTGTCGTAGCCCCACGCAAGCCTACTTCTTCTTGAGAAGAAAACACAACATGCACACCATAAAACGGTTTTTCCACCCGTTTCAATGCTTCTAAAATACAAAAACACCCTACACGATCATCAAATGCTTTAGAGCAAAAACAATCCGGACCGATTTCTTCAAAAGAACGCTCCAATGTGACAAAGTCACCTAATTGCACTTGTTCAGCCACTTGTTGAGCATTCAACCCCACATCAATAAACAACTCCGACATGGGTACGGCTTTTCCACGTTCGGACTCTTGGGTAATATGGGCCGGCTTAGTGCCGATGACCCCTTTCAACACTCCCTGTCGAGTATGCACGCGCACGCGCTGGGCCAACAAAGTACGGGGATCTATCCCCCCCACCGGCACAAAGGACAAAAACCCCTCCGGCGAAATATATTTCACCATCAGGCCTACTTCGTCCATATGAGCACATAAAATGATATTTTTATCCGTACGGCCCTTTTTAAATGCAATCAAATTGCCTAAAGCGTCACAACGAATATCTTGGGCCAAAGAGGACAACTGGTTAAAAATTTCTTGACGAACGGCATCTTCTCTACCGGAAATACCGTCCAATTGGCACAACGTTTTTAAATTTACAAAATCCATGTTTCTCCCGTACACGCGCGTAAGTGTAAATACATTATACTCACAAAAGGTGCTTTTGGCAAGATTTCCCACAAGAAAACACCATTAGTCCATGAAAAATTGTAAAATAAAAGGGACATATAAAATTTTTAGGAGGAGTCTCTCATGACCGTTTCTTACAAAGAACTTGGTTTGGTAAACACCAAACAAATGTTCAAAGATGCTATGGAAGGCGGCTATGCCATTCCGGCTTATAACTTCAACAACATGGAACAATTGCAAGCCATCGTCACTGCTTGTGTGCAAACCGGCTCTCCGGTAATCTTGCAGGTTTCTTCCGGCGCTCGCAAATATGCCAATGCCACTTTGCTTCGCTGGATGGCACGCGGTGCTGTAGAAATGATGAAAGAACTCGGAAACCCGGTTCCCTTAGCCTTGCACTTGGATCATGGTGATTCTTTTGAACTCTGCAAAGACTGCATCGACAACGGTTTCTCTTCCGTAATGATTGACGGCTCTCACTTGCCGTACGAAGAAAACGTTGCTTTGACCAAAAAAGTAGTGGAATATGCCCACGCTCATGACGTCACCGTAGAAGGTGAATTAGGCGTATTGGCCGGCATTGAAGACGATGTCTGCGCTGACCACCACACCTACACCGATCCTGCTCAAGTGGAAGACTTTGTCACCCGCACCGGTGTAGATTCTTTGGCCATTTCTATCGGTACCTCTCACGGCGCTTACAAATTTAAAGTAAAACCCGGCGAATCTTTGCCTGAACTTCGCTTTGACATCTTGGAAGACATTTCCAAACGTTTGCCCGGTTTCCCCATCGTATTGCACGGTTCTTCTTCCGTACCGCAATGGGCTGTAAAAGAAATCAACGAATACGGCGGCAAATTGGAAGATACGGCCGGCATTCCGGAAGAACAACTCCGCAAAGCTGCTGGTATGTCCGTTTGCAAAATCAATGTGGACTCTGATGGCCGCTTAGTAATGACCGCCACCATCCGCAAAGTATTTGCCACCAAACCGGCTGAATTTGACCCCCGCAAATATTTGGGTCCTGCCCGTGAAGCTCTTATCAAAATGTATGCCGAAAAGAACGAAAATGTATTTGGTTCCGCCGGCCGCGTGAAATAAGTAAAAGTTTAAACTAAAAACCCCCGCCTAACGCGGGGGTTTTTTTATAAAGAAGAATTAGTTTAATAAATAACGGCTAGAATCCTCTTCATAAATTCCTAAAGACTTACAGATTTTTTCGTCTTCATCCGTCCAAGAATTACAATAGTATTTTCCTGATACAATACTGTCTCCTCCATCATAATTATAACTCCAATATTCTATAGAATATCCTCTTTCCCACTTTGGCTCGGCATATACTCCACAACCTATTTTTCCGTTACTTCCCGTAATACACTCTTCTTGATGAAATGTCCAATTTTTGGATTCCGTCGGAGTTTCAATACTTAATTCTTCCCATGATGTCCAACCGGATTCACCATGTTCTAAAATATATAAATCTTCCGCATTAGCCAAAGCACGCAAAATAACACGCGCCTCACTAATTCTAGCCTTTCTCACCGCTTTAGTATACTGCGGCAAAGCCACGGCAGATAAAATGCCGATAATTAAAACCACTACCAACAGTTCTATCAAAGTAAAACCTTTTTTCATTTTTCTCTCCTTTTATATGGCTTAAAGACTAAACAAACAGCCTTTAAGTCTGCAGTCTGTCTACGACCCCGAAATTGTATCAAAAAA
Organism: Elusimicrobiaceae bacterium; assembly: GCA_017520185.1. Taxonomy (NCBI): domain Bacteria; kingdom Pseudomonadati; phylum Elusimicrobiota; class Elusimicrobia; order Elusimicrobiales; family Elusimicrobiaceae; species Elusimicrobiaceae bacterium. The sequence continues at coordinate 26,640 of JAFXGO010000031.1, forward strand.
AAAAAACAAGTCAAGTCTTTTCTTTTTCCCCGATGGGGAGAGTGTTACTTTTTGGCATTGCCCAAAAAGTAACCAAAAAGTCTAGCCAATCAGACAAACCAAAATACCTGCTTTTCAGGCTGTTTTGTAAACTCGTGAAATTTCACTCAAACACACAAAACAGTTTCCCCTAAAAAGCAGGTATTTTGACTGCGTTTGCAAGATTGGCCTTCAACGGCAAAAGCCGTGCTAGCCACTGCCCTCATCACCAAGGAATGTAGTCGGGGATCTCGGCCGTTATTTAATTAAGGTTTTTCCCTATTAAACAAAAGACAAAGCAGCGGAAGATTGCCGACTAAAACACTCGGCAATGACCCTAAAAAACAGAAACCCAAAAATGAAAAATCGTTTGCTCCAAAGACAAGTAATTGAAAAAGCCGTACAAAGTAACACCGCATAAAACATAAAGTTTTACGCGGTGTATGCAAAGACCAACAACTGTAAAAGCCGTTATTAACCGGCCGTAATTTTTATACTTTTCCACTTCCCTTGTAAAAATCTAGCCAACATTATCACCGCCGTCAATGTCGTATAAAAGGTCAACCAACTCCAGACCATAAATACACTACCCTGCAGTTTATAAATAATCCACCAAGCACCCGGTATCATCAAGCCCCACGCGCAAAAAAGCATTATTTTCATAAAGAACTTGGTATCCCCCGCCCCACGTATAGCCTCTCCAAAAATTAAATAGGTTGCATCAAATAAAACAAAAGCACTTACCAACTTCATCAAGGGATACGTCTTAGCGGAGATGGCCGCCGCATCAATGGAATTTGGCGGCACAAAAAGATCTACTAAAGGTTGGGCCATAAAAAAGAACAACACCCCTACCGCACCGGCATAAGCATAACCCAACTTACAGGCATTTTTGACTACTTTCACTGACAGGTCAGAGCGGTTTATTCCTTGATATTTACTCACCAAAATCTGAATCCCGATACCCAGCCCCAAAATGACCGTAACCACCATCGGTTGCATGGACATGACGATATTGCTGGCTTGCAGGGATATTACATCAATATTGCCCACCATAAACGTAAACAATGTAAAAGACATAATGTCCATTAAAAAACCAAAACCATTTGGTAAACCGAATCTCAATAATCTTGAAAATACCGGTTTATAAAAGCCTGCCAATTTGGCAATTTTAAACCTTTTCCGCACACGTCCGGCAAAAATAAGCCCTGCAAATATCAATGTCATAGAAACACTACCCAACACTGTTGCCCATGCCGCACCGACCACGCCCATTTCAGCAAATCCCATTTTTCCAAAAATCATTACATAATCCAAAGCGATATTTATCAGGTTGCCAAATAAAGTCACCCACATCGGCACTTTGGTTTGCCCGCGTCCGCTAAAAAAACTGGCTAAAGCATTGTTAATAACGGCAAAACCGCCAAACAAGTTTAAAATAAAAAAGTATTTCAGTTCCAACTCTGTCACCGTTGGACTATGCGCAAACAAACGAATAATCCATCCCCCCAGCGGAGTCAGAGAAGCCAAAATCAAAGCAGAAATAAACGCCAGCAAAATCCCCTGCCAAAGAGAAATAGATACTGAAGCATATTTTTTTTGAGCGTAATACTGAGAGATAAAAACACTGGTGTAGCTGGCCAGCCCCATAAACAACGCCCCAAACGTCATTGCCAGCACACCGGCAGGCACACAGGCCGCCAACGCATCATGCGAGTACCAAGACAAAAACATCCGATCCACAAATTGCATGACTACCTGCGCAGCCATCGTCACAATCAGCGGATAGGACAAAAACCACAACTCACCTAAAGATGCTTGCTCAAAAGTTTTCCGTTTCAATGCTTTCTCCATTTATCAAAAAACCCGCTCCCTAAAGAGCGGGTTTTCGTAAAGTCTAAAAAAATAAAAAGTTATTTTTTAACGACTTTCACAGCTTTCGGGCCTTTTTCGGATTCGACAATTTCGAATTCTACTTCTTGGCCTTCGGCTAAGGTTTTGAAACCATCGCCCTGAATTTCTTGGTAATGCACAAAGAGATCTTTAGAACCATCTTCGGGCGTAATGAAACCATAACCTTTTTGGTCGTTAAACCACTTCACTTTTCCGTTTGCCATTTTACTATTTACTTCCTTGTATTAATTATTTCGGATACCTAAACTTAATAAGTATCTATAGTTATTATAGCAAAACTTTTTTCTTTTCACATGAGATTTTATGAAATCTTTTTGCTATAGTTAAGATATGAAACTTTTAGAGGCTGTACCCAATGTATCCGAAGGAAAAAACCCTTTCGTCTTACACGAGTTGGAAGAAGTACTGCGCAGCATAAAAGGTATTACTCTGCTGGGCATAGACTCCAACCCGTCTGCCAATCGCACCGTTTTTACTTTCATCGGCTCACCTGAGGCCATGCAAAAAGCATTGCCTTTATTTATCTTGCGCGCTTGTGACTTGATAGATATGCGCACGCAACAGGGGGCTCATCCGCGTTTGGGCGCTGTGGACGTTTGCCCTTTGGTGCCGCTTCAAAACATTTCCCTGCAGGAGTGTGCAGATTTGGCAAAGCAGATAGCCCGTCAAATTTCTGATCAAATAGCCTTGCCTATCTATCTCTACGAAGCCGCCGCCTGCAACGCCGAACGCAGAAACCTAGCCTTTATCCGACGAGGAGAATATGAATCTTTGCCCAACAAATTAAAGATTTTACCGCCCGATTTTGGTCCTTCCGTCTTTACTGAATCCGTAGCCAAAACAGGAGCCTGCGTAATGGGTGCGCGCAATTTTTTGATTGCATTTAACATCAACCTCAACACGCAAGACCCGGCCCCCGCGCGCCAAATCGCTGCGCGCATTCGCCAAAGCGGTGGTGGCATAAAAGGTTTAAAAGCCATCGGTTGGTACATGGAAAACTTTGCCCGCGCGCAAGTATCCTGCAATATTATCGATTTTATCTCTGCTCCTTTGCACATCGTGTATCAACAAGCGCAACTTCAAGCACAAAATTTGGGAGTTCAAATTACAGGCAGTGAGTTGGTGGGCCTTATTCCGCTGGAGGCCTTGTTAGCGGTAGGGCGGCACTGCAATGCGCAAGAAAAAAGCACCGCCGCACTGGTGGCATCGGCGGCGGAGTATTTAAATTTAAGCGAAGTAAAACCATTCATCGCTCAAGAGCAAATTTTAGAAGTCAAAGCCGGATTAGCACCTCTCATTTAACTTCAAAAATTGATCTACCGTCACTTCCTCAGCACGTACGGTGGGGCTCAACGACAACACACTCAAAGCATTTTCCACGCGGGCTTTTTCATATCCGCACAACAAGAGAGAATTAAACAAAGTTTTCCGTCTATGCAAAAAGGCTGCTTTCACCAACTTGGCAAATTTTTTATATTCTCCGACATTGGCAAAAGGCCACTCTTTTTTCTCAAAAGTCAGCACCATACTTTCTACTTTAGGCGGCGGATTAAAGCAAGCCTTTCCCACCTTTAAATATTGTTTTGGCTCACTACGCACCTGACTCAAAATACTTAAGGGGCCATATCCTTCCGCGCCTGTTTTGGCCAAAATACGTTGGGCCTGCTCTTTTTGAAACATAAATACGGCACCGTCAAAAAAGGACCAATTTAATACTTTGTCCAAAATTTCCGCCGCATCAATATAGGGCAGATTACTCACAAAAAAAGTAGGCTCTTGCGGTAAAAGATTCAAATCAAACTTCAAAAAATTTTGTAGAATGACGCGCCCTTGCAAAGCGGGGAAGTGCTGTTGCAAATAATTTTTCATCTCGGGGTCAATTTCCACCGCATGAAATTGAGGGAAATTTTTCTCCACCAAATATTGTGTCAACGCCCCTTTACCGGGTCCTATTTCCACTACGTTTTGTGCATCTTTTTTTACAGCCGCCACAATACCTTCAATCACCGTCTGACTGATTAAAAAATGTTGCCCGTATTTTCTCATTCTTCCTCCAACACTTTCAAATTCTTTTTAGCGGTTTTATTTTCGGGGTCCGCCGCTAAAGCCTGCCGGTAATACTCTTTGGCGTGCATATCATCGCCCGCTATTACGGCAGCGGTGCCCAGCCCTAAAAGTGGCAAGGGGTCTTGCAAATTGATTTGTTGTGCGGCATCAAATGCACGCTCTGCCAGCGATATTTGACCGGACACAAGACCCGCAAGACCTTGCAAAAGCAAATATTCCGCTTCTTTTTGGGTCTGCACATCTTCTTGCAAATCGGGTTCTATTTCCTCTACATAGCGCACCCAACTTTTGCCCATAACCCACAAACCCATATCATTACCTACAATGCGCGGGTCATACACCGCTTTGGGCGGTGCGGTGCGATGTTGGCTAAGGGCAGACGGGGAGCGATAATCCAACGTGCGCCCCTGCAAGGCCATATTCACGTCATATTTATCAGAGCCTGCTGCCACTGCGCGGGCAAGTTCCTCCACCAGTTCTTGCACTTGTTGTTCGCGGCTGGCTTGTTCACCGGCAGGCAGAGAGAAACTGCGCTTAAAAGAAATAGGGCTCAGCCCGTCAGCAACTATTTGATTTTTACCGCGCAACGCTTGATACTGCTCTGCAAATTTACTTTGATTTGTTTCTTTTTGCGGTGAAGCCGGAGGCACAAAATCCAAAGCCACTTCCACTTGAATATCTTTCCCTGCGGGTACTTTTAAAAGACTTTCTTTAAACTTTTCAATTTGCTCTTGAAAGGTTTGGCTATTACGACCGCTGGCACGATAAACGGCATTGAGGGCTAACCCGTCCGCCTTAAAACGCACAATGGAAAATGCCCCCTCCAGCACTTCACGCGCGGCTTGCTTTTGGCCTTGCCGAAGCAACAGATATCCGTAGCGCAAGCGGGCCACAAAATCCCCCTCTTTGGTTTTGACGGCCTTTTTATAATATTTCAAAGCATTTGTATAATCTTTTCTTTTTTCATACAAGGCACCTAAGGCCAGTTGTGCATCTTCATACTTAAAGAATAGTTTTAATGCTTTTTTATAGGCGGTTTCGGCCTGATCGTCACGCCCCATAAAATCATATAAATTGCCCAATTGATACTGATACAAAGCCATACGGGGGGCCAATTCCACCGCTTGACGGAAATGGTCTAATGCTTTTTCAAAATTCTTTTGAGCGGCATAGGTAGATCCTAAATTCATGTGCGTATCTGCTTTGGCAGGGTCTAAGTGGTAGGCTTTTAAAAAATGTTCTTGCGCTTTTTCTATCTCGCCTTTCCACCCCCACGCAATGCCCAAAAGTTGATGGCCCATCGGGCTTTGAGGGTCTAGGCGCAGGCCCTCGCGGTATTCGGTCATCGCACCGTCCACATTACCGCTCCAATACAAAGCAGATCCGTAGAGAAAATGCGGCAAGGCCTCTTGCGGATTTTTGATAATGGCTTTGGCAAAAGAGTTGGCGGCCTGACGATATTGTGCGCTACTCATCTCTCCCATGCCGCGGCGCATGTCAGATACGGACTGCTCCAACATAATGCGGTCCCAGACGGTTTGGGAATAGTCCGTCTTTACTTCTTCTTTGCCAAAGTTGAAAGGGAAAAACCCCCACCCCTGTTGAGCCGTAAAGAAAAAAATAAAAATAAAAACAAAAACCCTCATCTATAGTATTGTAGCAATATTGCAAGAAGTGACAAAAGAAAAGAAAGGTTAGAATGAGGAAAAGAAAAAGAGTAAAATTTACTTTTCACCCTAAATTTTCTCCACAAAAAACCCCGAGGCTTTCGCCTCGGGGTTTTAAATACTTTTGTTTATGTACGGCTAACCCCACCTCTTTGAGAGCTTCCGTTTGATCCTCCGGGATCACTGCCATTACCACTAGAAGCAACTGCCCTAGGTTTGTAATTTAATCCTAATTCCGCAACTCTAGTAACATAATCTAAAGCATCTTGGATAGGCATATTTCCGATCAGCTGATCGCATTTTCCTTCATTAGCAAACAATATATCATTGTAAGTTTCTACATATGTTCTGCGATTATCATCCACTATTGTAGCCGGAGAACAGCTTAATCCTTCCACCTTAATGTGGTTAATTTTTCCATTAACCATACTGGCTAAGGGGTATTGTCCTCTAACCTTTACAGCTTCTATTTGCTCTTTAACGCTGCTGTACACACCACCATTAGTGCAGGAAACATAGTTGCCCCAATGATACGGATCTCCAGAAAAACGCGGATCTACAACCATATTGTTACCTTTTTTCACATATTGGTTCGGGTAATAAGCAGAATCCAAACCAATATAGATAGCAGCCGCACCGAAGGTATTGGTCATTTCCAATCCGGCAGCTTTTCCTTGCGTATCTTCAGAGCTCAAAGCAACACCGCGCACCATAGTACAAACGGCAGCTCTGGGGACCTCAGTCTTTTGAAGTACACTCTTAGCAATATACATAGCATCTACAAACTCTGCCAAGAAGATTCCTTCATTATAGGAGTCAAACATAAAAGTCCCTTTTCTCTTTCCCGCATCCAAGGCATTGAATCCGTTTACTACATCAGTCATAAACTCAGCAGCCTTATTAGAACTACGCGTATCCAAACGGGCAGAATTCAAACGCTGTTTGCTATCTTTGCTATCATCGGACAAGTTAGGGAACAACTTCGCTGCATCCGCCTTTTGGACTTCAAATCTACCGCTTTGTACATTTAAAATACGGTGACCTTCCAACTCGGTAGAAATAGCCGAAACTTCTCTTGATAACAACAAGTACGGTTTCGTTTTATCCGTCAAAGTTTCCGGATCTGTCGGATTAATTCCGGGCGGCACATCAGTCATTTCCACGTTAGGGATGGTGGAGCTGTACTCAGCCGTATCTCTGGACTCTTGATCTTTTTCTTTTGCCAACCACTTAGCGACTATTGTTTTAGGAGCTTCTGCAGTGGCATCGGCAAAATAAGCTGTTAAAGCATCCAACTGAGCTTGATTTAACGGAGCTCTAAATACAGAGGCACCTGCTCCATTATCTTCTTCAGTAGAGTGGGTTCTAGCCGCAGCAACCTGAATGGGGGGGGTTAAGCCGTCTCCCACAATTTCTACTGTTACAGTAATTTTTTCTTCTGGCTTATTTCCATATACTTCAGGATCGTAAGCCAACACTGCATGAATGTCTCTTAAGTTGACAATATTTTTGGCCGTGATGTTAAAGTCAGTCCAATCACAAAGTGCTGAATCGCCGTCTTGACCTTCGATGTAGTTAGCAATGAAGTCCTTGTACATCATAGGCAATGCTTTACGCATCTTACGCATGCCGTCAAAAGGATTCTTCTTCATTACATAACCTTCAATGGCCACAGGAATAAGCTTATCTTTAAACTGTCCTATTTGCTGGTCATTCCAGTTTACACCTTTGGGGTTTTTGACCGTGGTAGTGGAATAGACCGAACCATTACTACTACCGACACCTCTATGTAAATTTTTATCGGTTTCATCAACGACAACAGATTTCTGAGCTTCCTCAAGCAAGAACTTGTAATTATCATGGTTAAAGGTCTTGCCTTCCGCCAAATAAATTACACATTCATTCGCATATTTGTGCTCCGACAATCTGGTGTTATACATGCCCTTTTGACCATTTTGCACTCTGAAATGATCATTCGTAGCATTATCTTTGGATGTGTGCATGACTTTAGCGTCAGATTTTTTTACGCTTGCAGCACCTTTCCCAGCGTCACCCGAATCTAAACCAACAACACTAAAACCGGCATCTATTTTTTCAGCTTCACAAAGCCTTTTGCCGTTAATTTGAACGTTCTTGGCGATGACGATGTGGAAGGCTTCATCATAACCTTCATCTTCAGAATATTTGGCACCGGGTTTCAGAACGAAAGTATGGTTGGCCATCTGCTCACAGTTGTAAGCCTCCAACACTTGAGTGTCAGTGCCGGTAAAGGCAGTTTCCATCTTGCCGGCATATCCGGTCAGACATTTTCGTCTATTGCCGAACCAAGACAATTTGCCGGTAGCAGGAGCAGGTTCGTCCCAAGTGTTAGCATCTACTTCATTATCATTATTTTTTGCTTGTTCTACACTCGCCCCACCGATTTTACCCGTTATACAAGCACTTTTAAAATTTTCTTCACTTGCACAAGTTTCTGCATAGTGGCTAGCATGAGAAGAATTGTTTTTGAATTTTTCACACCATTCTGCCATCGTATAACCCGTGTCTCCGTCATAGAGATTACATTTTCCCGGAGCTCCGCCACTGGCAGATCTTCCACCCATAGAACCCATAGACCAGTCATCCGTAGCGGTGATTAAACAAGAGAGGAACGGATCTACAAATTTCAAGGTCATATCGGCCAAGCCTTTGATTAAAGGCTCTACCAAACCTTTTCTCCACAGGAAATATTCCCATTTCCATTTTTCCATTTCTTGTTGTTTCATCATGTCCCACCACCACGGAGTAATGCCTTTGTACTCAGAGTGCGGGTCCCACTTGCCGGCGCCGGCACCACCCACAAAATCACCACCGCCAAGACCGCCTAACGGGGCTTGGTTGGCTTTCAAGGGGTCATACATGGCGTCGTTTAACGCTTGCAAAGCATTGGCTTTGCCCATAGCATCGCGGGAAGCTCTGGCCTGAGCGGCAGAGCCTTGACCAAAATAAGAGCGAGACGGATTACCGGCAGAGCGCAGCGGCTGCAAAGAAACAGGCTTCACACCTGCTTTAGGAGCAGGAGCAGAAGATACTTTTGCCGCCGTCTTTAAGTTCGCACCGCCAAAACGACCGAAACCGCCGCCACCGCCACGAAAGTTCATAGAAGCAGAACCTAAGGGGTTTACCTTAGTAGGTGCGGGGGTACTTCTTTGGAAAGAAGCTCTGGTGCTGGACGGTCTCTGAGAGCGGTAATTATCTCTATAAGAGGAGCGCGGAGTGGGCGGAGTGTAAGTATCGTCCAAACCGTCTCTATCGTAGCTGCCCATAGAGGGGGCCGGCTCCGGATCGCCCCACCCTTTGATTAAACTCAAAGGATCACGCACAGAAAGCTGAGCAATCTGGGCGGAGGGGTCTTCTATACTGGGGTCAAAACCGGAACGATCCGGTTCAAACACAGAATCGGTACCCGGAGTGATGATTGCGCCATCTTCCACCGAGCCGCTGTATTTATACAAGAAAGGCAACATCAGCAATGCCGCTGCAGCAGCCACAAAGAACGGCGCGTCCCGACGGGTGCGCTCAAACAACGTCTTTTTGGGCTTGCCATTGTTGCCGACTTTAGAGGAAACACGTTTAGAGAACGGATTAAAAGCAGGCTTGCTGTTCTTAATCTTATCGCTAAAAGTGAAGGAATCCTTCTTATTTTCAGCCATAACAGCCTCCATTGAGGTATATCTTCCCGAAAAATATCTTCGGGTACTGCTTGGGTCTTAACGGCCGCTTGGACACGTTAAGGCCGAGTACTACACAACTGCAAATCTTTATAGCGACATCTTATCTCCAAACTCAGGGAAGAAATCTCCGCTCCCCCCTTGTTGGGCACCGCTACTTATATTAAATGTATCAAAAACTTCACTATCTTTCAAGCCGTCTTTTACATCGTCCACTTTATCTTCGGCTTGGTCTTTCTTTTTTTCGCTATCTTTCAATTTCTGCTCGGCGGCTTTTAATGCGCTGTCATCTACCGATGTGCCCTCCGGTGCAGAGGCAACGGCGGCATCATATTCTGCTTTGGCTTTGTTATAAGCATCTAAGGCACTATCATATTCCGCTTGCGCCACTGTCAAAGCCTGACAACTTTGCGTAAAATCGTTTGCATAGGTATTTAATCTTTCAGTGGTGCAGGTGCCTTCTTTGCTTAACTTTACACTGCCACAATTTTCGCTCATCGTTTTGATGGTATTTTTCACCGTATTACAATTGCTGCTTACTTCACTTAAAGATTGGCTCCAGCCTGCTACATCGGCATCACACGTTCTGGGTACGGTGGTGGTAATAGTGTTGACCAAGTTGATAGATTGCTCCATCTTTTCCATCATCACGCCGTTGGCTTCTGCGCCGATGGTGCGGCATTGTTCTTCTTTTAAAAGTTGCATTTGTACGTCTTCCAAATCTTTTACCAAATCTTCTCCGCCCATCATCACACCACTGCTCAGACCCAACGAATCATAAACTTTTTTGGGCATTTCCATGCCTATATATCCGGCAGCGGCAAGCTGTTTTTTAAGCATCAGTTGCTTGGCCCGATTGGACGCCTTACTCATCAACCATATTTGCGCCAAGTCACGCTGGGGTTTGCTATTGCTTTTAACCTGTGCGTTTAAACTGCTCAGCGGAGCAACCGTTGTGCTTACGCCGATGGCTTGGTCTAACTGTTCATTGCTGAGTTTGGCGGCTTTATCCACAGCCAAAGCAAACCAATCCGGTGAAATAGAACCGACCACCGCCCCTTTGGGCAACAGTTTGGCAGCGTCCAACACACCTTTACGCATAGAGGCCGTTTGAGCCGAGCGGGCCATCAAGTTGGCATCTGCGCCAAAATAAACTTCTTGCATGTTTTTGGCTGCCTCATTTTGGCGTGCTTCTTGGCTAAAGTCATTGACCTTGCGGTTTAAGGCGCCGTCTCTTTCAGCCAGACCGGTATAAACACCGGACAAACCTTCCGCACCCAAACCGCGCTTTCTGCGTTCTGCATTAACGGCATCTACATCAAACAAACCTGTTGAATAACTGCCAAGTTTGTAGGCTTGCGCATTTTTTCTGTCAAAGAGCGAAATTTCTTGCTCAGTGTTGCGTTTAGACGACAAAAGTCGGGTTCCCTCGCCAGCCCACGTCAAGAGTGCACGTCCAAAACTCATAGACTGGGTTTGCTGCGCTGAAAATCCCATCCACCAAGCTAAATTGCGTAATCCCGGCAAAGAACCTACCGGTACTATAAATATAATGGAAAACAAGAAAAAAACAAGTGCCAAAAGCATCAACCACTTTTTTCTGTCAAAGCGTTTTTCTTGGGTTGATTTAACGGCCGTTTCTTGCGCATTGGGCAAAACAGGCTGAGCCTGATTTGCTTGTGGCGTAGGAACTGCTGTTTCCGAAAGTGCCGGAGGCACTTGTTTTTCCGTTTTCATTTCAAACTCCTGTAAAAACTCTTAGTTGGAAAGAGATACAGCCCCCACCACTTGTCCTTGGTTATATTCGCGGCGCAGTTGCGCTTCTTGAACTCTTCTTTCATGAGCTTGCAAACGTTCCTTGCGCACGCGTTGCACCTCTTGGACTGCTTTTTTATAAATCAATTCCCGTTGTGCTTGGCGGTGTTGGGCATTAAAATAAAAATATAAAACGGTACTTGCAATAAACAAAAGGACTGATACCACTTGAAAAAGTACTTTCATAATCGCCCCTTTCAATCTTTGCCTTTATCGTTGTTAGTTAACACTTCTTCGGCGGAAGAAAAACCGGCATCTATCCCTTTTTCTGAGGCATATTGTTTTAAAGAATTAAGCATATCTTGACCGAATTTTTTACCGCCCGATTTTCCGTTCAAATCCGTCGCATTGGTTTTTGTACCCATTTTATCGGTTGCCGCGGAAGCCAATTTATCAGATTGTTTGGAAAAATCAAAATAACTGATCACAATCGCCGCCACCATCAATGCACCCATCACAATACCGGCAATGGCCCAACCCTGTTCCTCTTTATACTTGTCTATGTATTGCCAACAATCTGCTATGTAAAAACCGATAAGCGCCAACATAGCCGCCCCCAAAACAAAAGCCATTACTTTACTGGTAGTATCCCCTTTCATTAAAGAATTAATTGTTAATCCAGCCGCCACTGTACCTGCCATCAAGAAAAACATATTTTTCGCCAAACGGCTTCTGTGTTCTTTTCTTTCTTCTTCCGTGGTATCCAATTCATCAATGGCTGTATTGAGATTTCTTTCCGTATTATTTAATTTATTTTCAAAATCTTCCGCCCCTACGGCCCATTCTGACGTATCCAAAGAATCCCCCAACATCTGCATACCCAAAGCGCGTTGGTCCTCACTCATAAATACCTGCGAATGAGAGTTCGCCTGCTTGCTGCTAGCGGCGGCCACTTTGGCAGACTGCACCGCTATGCCGCGCAAACTGTTTCCTGCGCGACTGTTTGATCCCCCTTGCCAGCGCACCTGTTTGGCTGAAGAGTCAGCTGACGGATTTTCATTTAAACTTGCCAAACGAGGCAGGTTCGTTTTTCTTTTTTCAAATCCGGTAGAAATAGATTGGGGACCTAGCATGGCAGAATTGACTTGCTCCGCGCGCGAATTAGGCACATTTCCATAGGGAGCAAAAGAGGAAGAAGATCCCTCCGCATTTACTTTTGGCATGGAAGCGCGAGGCAAACTGCCTCTGTCCTCACCCAATTTATTAACAACGGTTTGATGAGCCGCAGAAACGGCATCACCCACACCGACCCCATTAACAGAGGAAGCGCCGTCAGCATCTTTTCCGTTCGGGCCGATTTCCGTCGCACCTTGATTTAACCCAAGGCCGGCCTCTCCGCCGCTAAATACCGTTCCTTCAGTTTGTTCGGCATCTATCGTCAAAGAAGAAACTGCCTCTTCCGATTCGTCTAATTGGGCCAACTCGGCCTTCGCGAAGGGATATTGCTCCTCAGCGAAAGCCAAATTTGCCCCTTGATTATTAATGTGTATAGAAGAATATTCGCTAGGTAAATTTTCACCGGAACGTATAATTTGGCTTAAAGACTTTACCTTTTCAGGCATAGAATCTGCCGGATCGGTGGCATAATTATAAACGCCCAATGCCGCCCAACCACCAAGCACTACTGCACCCAGCAGGCCGGTCTTACGAATAGCACCTGTTCTATTGCTCCATATTTTTCGAATATTCATTTATAAACTCCTGCAAGGACTCTTAGTTGGAAAGAGATACAGTCCCCACCACTTGTCCTTGATTGTACTCTCTGCGCAGTTGCGCTTCTTTGCGCCTTTTGTCATACTCTTGCTGACGCGCTCTGCGCTCTTGAGCAACCTGATTGAGAGCCTTGATATAAATCAATTCCCGTTGGGCTTGGCGATGCTGGGCCGAAAGGTGCAAGTAGCCCACTACCAGCAAGATAATAATCACCCACGCAAAAGCTACAGAAAATATGGTTTTTAGTCTGCTATCTACTTTTGACATAGCGCACCTCACCCATTTTTCAGTCCGGATTTATCATCATCACCAAACAACATCTTTCCTTCTTCAATGGCATTAGTGATAGACATACCGGGACCTAGAGTACCTAAAACAGCTCCCGCAAGCAAAGACACGCCCATATTGGTAGATAATGCTCCTGTGGCAATATTATTAAACCATGTTGTCACAGCTTTACTAACCCATGCAAAAACTACACCAGTCGCAAACACGGCTGCCATTGCTATACCGGCAATTGCCCAGCCTGAGCCCTCTTTGTATTTGTCAATATATACAGCACAATCTGCAACAAATAAACCGATAAGACCCGCCAATAACGCAGTGACCGCAATAGCTACCACAAGTCCCCAAGGCTTATTACTTTTCATCGTTGCAATAGTCATCATACCCAAAAACGTGGTAAACAATAAACTAACCATCTGCTTTTGCAAACGAGTACGATGGTCTTTACGTTCTTGTTCGGTGGTGTCTATTTCGTCAATTTTGGCACCTAAATTACCCTCTTTGTTTTTTAGATCTTCTTCAAAATCTTCCGCCGCACCTACGCCGCTATCTCCGGCACCTACATCATCACCTACCGCATGCGTACCTAAGCCTTGTTGAGAAGAAGCCATAAACACTTGCGCATGGGAGTTTGTTTGTTTATGACGGGCGGCCGCCACTTTGGAAGACTGCACCGCAATATTTTTCAAATCACGCCCCATTGGGCTATTGATACCGCCTCTGTAATTTACATTTCTATTCGGAGCGACAAAACCCGAGCCGGTGGCTCCTCTTAAACTGGCAGGCGCGTGAACTAAGGTCGTACCTTCTAAGCTGGGTATACCGGAAATAGAAGACGGACCCACCGGTGTAGCAGAAGGAGTGCCACTGGGGCTAACACCTGCATTACCGTACGGAGAAAAAGACGAAGCCCCGCCTGCATTTACAGTAGCAATAGAGGCACGTTTTAAGCCGCCGTTGTTTACACCGGCCTCGCCTAACTTATTGATAATGGTTTTATTGGCGGCCTCTACGGCATCCCCACCGCTACCGCCATTATTACCGCTACCGCCTGCGCCGGCACCGCTACCGTTGGGGCCCACTTCCACCGCACCTTGATTAAAACCAAGTCCGGCTTCCCCACCGCTAAAAACAGTGCCTTGCACGTTAATGGGGTCAATACCCTCTAAGGCTTGTACCTGTGCTTCTCCTCCGTCAAAGCTGGCTAATAAGGCCCCTTCTTGAAGGGCGCGCTCCTCAGCAGAGGCAAACTCCACACCGCGAGCGTCTAAATTAATGCCGGAATATTCTCTTGGCAACTCCCCACCGGAAGAAATAATCTGGCTTAAAGAACGAACTTCCGGTTGTAAGGCTGCCGGTCTATCCGACGCGTAATTATACACGTTTAATGCCACCATACCGCCTGTTAAACTGACTGCAAACAAGCCGGCTTTACTGATAGCACCGATTTTGCTTTTTAAAAGTTCTAAGACTTTCATAAGTCCCTCCGACCTCATTAATTAAAATATTTACAAATACTGACAACAACTCTTTACTGCACATCTACTTCCGAGAATTTTCTCTCAATCTCAAAGAATCTCTTGCTACCTCACCTGAACGGGTATGCACTACCCCACCGTTTTCAATAGCACCTTCATCTTTTTCTAACTTTCTGCCAAACTCTTTGGCAGACGCAGCTGCCCAAGCAATCAATACCGCAACGGGGCCGCCCCCGATTACTCCATACACCCAATTCATAACATGCTTGGCTTTTTTCCAATATTGATCCGTAGCATAATGGGCACCGCTTTCTCCTTTGGCAGGTTTCACGTTCCAACGGGCCTCAAAGGCTTCAATTTTAGCTTTCATTTTATTGCGTAAATTTCTTGCCAATATATAGCCCAAAAAACTCGTAAAAGAGATTCCGGTACAGTCCCGAACAAATTTGTTCAGTTCTTTAACTAAGGCTTTACGCGCATCGGCATAGCTTTCTGCTTCTTGCTGAAAGTCAGCCGTCTTCGCGCCGATACCGGCTACAAAAGAATCTCCGCCCGTCAAATCTACAGATCCACCGCCACCACCGGTATTTACTTTTGAGCCAGCGCTTAAAGTAATACCTGCCGGGCCGTATCCTTCACCGGACATAAATATATCACTGGCATCACCGCCTCTGTTGGCAATATCAGCCGATTGTTTGGTCATGGCGGTCAGGGAGTCCAACTCCATTCCCTGCACTTTGCCACCGCGTCTCCAACGGTCTCCCCCTGCATAGAGCGGGGTATCAATCGGACCGGAGGCAGGAGATAAAGAGGGCTTAATCGTGGTCCCCTCTACTGTAGGAGATGAGTTCGGGCCGGAATAAGTACTTCCACTTAAACCGTCGGCACCCAAATCATGCCCGCCACCCACATTTAAAAGCGGATTTTTACCCCAGTCTCTATTGCGCGCGCCAAAGGACGGTTTTCCGTCTCCATCGCCACCATTGGCTCCGTCGGCAGGGGCAGGGGTAGCGCCTTCTGCACTTGCAGCAGCGGCTGCGGCGGCCTGTTGTTGGGCTTGAACATTGGCCTGCAAAGCGGCAATTTGCGCCTGAATGGCGGCCATATCATTTCCGCCTTTGGTATTGATAGACGGAGTACCCTGTTGGCCCACTGCCACACCTAACCCGGCCGTTTCACCGTCCATTTTATAAGCCACCAAATCTTGCTCCTGTCTCTCCACATCTAAGAGCACAGGTTTTGCATTTTCTTCGTTCATCATGCGCAAACCGTGTGAAAGCGTGGCCTGAAAACCGGATTTAACTTCCCCCCCTTCCACAGGCGGTGTGCTGACACCGGCATAACGGCCGGCGGCACTATGACCTGCTACATAAACGATGTCTCCTTCATCATAAGAAGAAAAAACAGTATCCGGATTGATATCTTGCTGAGAGGTAAGCGCAAAATATCCGCCCACACCTGCCACCGCTATACCGGTAGCAAGGCCTAAAGTCTGCATACCGGATAAGGCCACCTTACCTGTACGAGTCATCAATATTTTTTTAATGATATTCATAACCTTGCTCCTTTATTGTTTTTTCCACTCGTTATCTTCTCCCCTTTTCCATATATTCCCGTAAGCATCTTTAAAAATGTTTCCATTATCGCTATAATTACCGTATACCTTTCTTCCTTTCACTTCCAAAGTTGACGTTGTACTACTATTTGCTCGTTGAGAAATCGATCCAAATCTTGCTCTTCGGCCGGCTGCTTGCGCATTAAACATACCGGCACCACCATATTTATTCTGATCCAAATCTTTAAATCCTTCTTCTCTGATGATGCGCGCATCTTTTTTTGACACTTTTACCTCCGGTGCATTTTCCGCAGGTTTGCTTAAAGTATATGTACCATCTTCACCGGCTGCGGAAACATTTAAATGCTTACCATCATCATATACTATTTGTCTCTTAGAGGCATCATAATTGCCACCCGTTCTTTCAGCAAAAGATTCTATCCCTCCTTGACCGTACACTTTTTGTGTTTCCCAATTTTTACCCGTTTCTAAAACCGGCACTTCTGGCGCATGCTCTGCCTGCCAATCCTGCCAACCAGCCTCTTTACCTGCCCGTTCCATTTTTGCATCATTCATAGCATTTTGCGCCGCATTCATGCCCATATTGATCAATCCTTCCGCTAATTTTTTGCAGACATCAATCACAACTTCTTCCCACCATTCCTTTTCTTCTTCTTCATGTTGTTTTTCGGCGGCTTCAGTATTGGCGTCGCCTACAGCATCATCTAAACCGCTTAAGTCGGCACTTTCCATCGGGGCATTGGTATCTAATTCTAAGCCTTTTAAATTATCTAAGTTAATTTTACCATCTTCCATAAAAGCATCACTGCCCTGCACATTACCGCCCATCATGGCTTTTTTGGCATTGAGTAGTTTGTCATTTTTGAGGTTGGCAGCCGCTCTGCTGGCTTGGGCCGTTTGAAACAGGGCCTTACGAGCATCACCTTTACCGGGACCTTTGGGAAGGAATTTATCGCTTCCTTTTTCTTGAGTGCGGAAGTTAGAAAAGTCCCCCTGCGGGCCGAAGGTGCTTTTCATACCGGAGCCGCTTGCACTTTTGAGATTGGCAGAACTCAAACTGCCCACCTGCGTAGGGCTGGCCGCACCGCCTGCGCTTCCACCCCCATACCGACCGGGACGATACTGCGAAGCAGTGGACGAAGCAGAAGCGTCCAGCTTGGCTTGCTCTGCTTGGGCGGCATCTTCGGCTTGGCGGGCCTCTTTTTCAGATTTGCTATACAAACCGGCGTGGCCTTTGTCGTTCAAGTCCGGATATTTAGAGGCCAAAAGGTATTGCTCCGCCTCATCGGTGGAAAAGGGCATATTGGCCAAGTCATAACCGCGCGTTTCAAAATTGTTAAAATCTTCCGCTTCCGGCCCACCCACAGAGGCAATGCTGATCAGCGCCACTAAAGATACCACCGCCACCGCGCCCCAAGTATAGGCTTGTTTGCGGTCCATCTTTTGTAATTTCTTCCATGCTTCACCCAACAGATTATTCTGACGGAGAGCATGGGTTGTAGAAGAGCCCGCAGCAACGGCTTTTTTCTTTTCTTCTTGATTTTTTTGGTTGCCTGCTCTTACTTTGGAACCTTTATTAAACAGGTTAAACATAGGCTTCACCCCTTATTTATATATAAAAATTCACTCTTGCTGACCCGTAAAAAACAAATTTTTACGCTCAAACACAGAGTTTAAATCTTCCGCGCAATACCAGCGCTTACCATTAGTATAAACGGTTTAAAAGGGTTTGTCAAGCCTTTTTTACAAACCCCTTCAGCACCGCAAAAACTAACGGTTTTCCGGCCGGACGTACGGCAATACGCGCTCGTTCGGGCCTACATACTTAATCACTTCAATTTCACCGCCGGTCTCACACAAAAAATCAAACCCTTTTAAACAACTCATATCACCTTTACAAAGTTGCAATTTGTCATACTTACATAAAAAGTTAATACGCGGAGGAGCCGTCTTTACCTTAAGCACCACTTTGGTCCACGTACCGGAAACGTCTATCTTTAAATCCATAGAACGTAAACTTAAAAAACGCACCATGCCGGGATTGTTAAAACCCAAATAATGCTCCACTTTTTTCTTAATATCTTTTTGCAAGAATCGGCGGTCCCAACGCGTTAAATATGCCGCAGTGTGAGATTGCAGCTGATAACGACGGGCAGCATAAAAACCGGCAATTTCCATCTTTTGAGACAAGACCAACAAACCAAAAATTTTAATGATAAATACAATAAAAATAACCAAGACCGGAAACAGAAGTACCGTCTCGGTAGTTGCTTGACCTTTGCGCGAAGAAAAAATATTTCTCATAGTCCCACCTTTACGCTATATTTGGGCAACGGATTGGGCCAAACACAGTTATTATTACTGCGCGGACAAGAAACCGACACGCTATTTTGCACATACGGAGTATAGCGTTGTGTTAAATTAATATTAAAGCGGTTTTGCGGTAATGTATATTTTTGTTTTAACACAATACCACGTTTTAAACGGCGCAATTTGTTGCGGCTGGCAGGATTCAAATAAGCAAATTGGAAAAGTTTGGCCTTAATAGCCTCTGTCATGTTTAAATCCACAGGATAGGAACCGGAGTGCATGGTAGAGCCTTTATAATCTGCCGTCACATAAAAACGTGTTTTATCAATTTCAAAAGCAGGTGCCTCCAACTCAAACCGGTCCAATGTAGCAGCCGCCTGTTTGCCACAGTCTACTTGGCGGCAATCGCGCGTGTTTAAATAATAATTCTCACGAAACATACGGGAGTTCTTAATCGTGTCTTTATAAGAGTAGGTTTGAGAATGATAAATAGACCCTGTGCGCACAAAAATGGTGGCATACTCTTTAATCGTGGTCAGACCGATGCCGGAGGCTCCGAAAAAGTAATTGTCTGCGATAGACTTATTAGTCAACACATAGCGTTCGTCTTCATCAGGAGAGTCCGCCGGGTCTTCTTTCAACCAGCCAGACCTTTTATCCCCATAATATTTAAAACCCCAGTTGGTAGATTGCGGTGCGGGAGCCGGGTTGGAAATAGCACCATTGGCCCCTCTTTCATAGTTAGGGCCAATCGTCGGGAAAGCACCGGCCGTATAAAACACGTCAAATACGGTCAGCTTATCTTGTTCCGTACTTGATTCTTTGGGAGGAACCACAATGTTCATGGTTTTCATAACCCTGTACGGGAGAGGGCCATTTACCTGCGCCAAAGCATTCAAATAACCGCTGGCACTGGACATCTGTGAATAAGCACCGCTATCTAAGGCAAACTGCTGACGAACTTTAGTCATAGACAACTTAGACATTTCAAACAGCAAGTAGACCACCAAAATAAAAATAGGCGCAAGCATCACCGCAGGCAACAAAATCTGTGCCCGACGGCTCTGTACGGTCCTTTTTACTTGGTTTATATAGTGGTACATATTATTTCGTTAACATTTGCCCAACAAACATAAAAAACCATCGCGCAATATCATTATGAAAAGCAGTTAAAAAGGCAGAAAAAACCACCAATATGCTGCCTAACATCAGCATATATTCAATGGTGGCTTGCCCTCGCCGTTGACGGCGCAAAAGGCGACAAACTGCTTTTAACCGGCGCATAGTTTTATTCTTCGTCCTCAGTAAATTTAGTACCTTCCGAAGAAATTAATCCTTTCTCTATGGCTTTCACCACCGCTTCGGTACGGCTGCTGACGCCTAATTTATGGAAGGCACTGTTTAAATGATTTTTAATGGTTTTAACACTACAACCTAATTCTTTGGCTAACTCTTTATTGCTCAGCCCTTTGCCCAACAAATCCATCACTTTAATTTCCGTTTTGGTCAAAGTGGCTTGGCTGGGCATACCGCCATCACCCATACGGCGAAGACCATGCAAGAGTTTACCCATTAATTGCTGAGGGATCATTAATCCTTCCGTCGTGAAAGTTTTAATGGAATTGACCAACTCCACCGCAGGCAACATTTTGGATAAATAGCCATTGGCTCCGGCCTGAATGGCATCTAAAACATGAGCCTCATCTTCAAAGGAAGAAAGCATCAATACGTTTACTTCGGAAGTATATTGACGAATTTGGCGCGTAGCCGCGATGCCATCTTGTTTCGGCAATTTAATATCCATCAACACCACATCCGGTTTCAATTTTTTGGCTAAGGCCACCGCTTCCAAACCATCAGCCGCTTCACCCACTACCTCAATCCACTTCTCGCTGCTTAATACATCTTTAATCCCTTCGCGAAAAAGTGTTTGATCATCAGCAATGAGCACCCTTACTTTTTTCTTTTTATTCATTTGTCAACTCCCGTACAGTTTTCAAATTAGTTTCCGTTTACCGACAAAGTAAAATTAAATGTGGCCCCTAAGCCTACCCCCTGACTTTCAGCCCAAATGCGACCACCGTGATTTCCGATAATATCTTTGGCAATCGACAAACCCAAACCCAAGCGACCAACGCGAGCTTTATCCCCTACTTGCATAAAGCTGGTAAATAAAGCCGGTGCTTGCTCCGGTTCAATACCGTCCCCAGAATCCTTTACGGACACTTTAGCATTTTTTTCGTCTAGTTTGCTGACGATTACTTCTATTTTTCCATAATCTGGGGTATGACGGACGGCATTTTCCAAAAGATTTGAAATAACTTGGCGAATGCGTTTCTCGTCGGCCAAAACAGGGATTGCCCCCGCACTTTCAAAGGTAAGTTGTATATTTCTCTTACCTGCTTTGACTTTAAAAATTTCGGCCGTCTTTTTCATGCTGGCTGTTAATTCAAACGGTGCTTTTTCTATGCGCAGTTTCCCTTTTTCAATGGCAGCCCAGTCCACTAAGTCTTTAATTAAATGTTCTATTTGTCCGATACTTTCGTCCATATAAGACATTTTCTTGGATTGGTCCTCCGTTGGGATCATCTTCTTTTTAAGCATATCAAAGCTCATTTTAAGTGTCATCAAAGAATTAGACAAATCGTGCGAAACAATGGAGAAAAATTTGGACTTCATATTATTAAGCCTGTCCAAATCTTCATTACGAGATTTAAGTTGTGCCAATAACTCTTTGTTGCTCTGTTCCAAAAAATATTTGTCTAAAGCGCGATTAATCGTGCGTTTCAAATAATCAAAATCTACCGGTTTAATCAAAAAATCATATACAGATTCTTTCATCGCTTCCATGATAGAATTTAAAGAAGCATAAGCCGTAATCATTAAAATTTGGCTATCTTGGTTAAAGCCGCGTATTTTGCGAATTAAATCCAAGCCCGTCTCATCGGGCAAATTATAATCCATCAAAATTATGTTAAAAAATTCAGAACTAACCAAGTCTAAACATTCTTGCCCATTACCGGCCTGATAGACTTTGTAGCCTTCAATTTCCAACAAATCTGCCATCGTTTCCCGCAAATTGTTATCATCATCTACCACTAAAATTTTTACTTGCTTATCCATATCTGGTATCTCCAGTTTTTTTATAAATTTTGAAATACATAGCAAAGCAGGTCCCCTGACCTTCTATACTATGAATAAAAAGTTTTCCTTTGTGGCGATTGATGGCTTTTTGCACAACAGCTAACCCCAATCCGGTACCGCGCGCTTTAGTAGTAAAGAACGGAGAAAAAATCTTTTCTTTAATTTCTTTTGCAATACCCGGTCCATCATCTTCCACATAAATACAAACCGCTCTTTTTCCCACTTGCGTACCTACACGCACATGACCGGATCCTTGCAAGGCTTCACAAGCGTTGGAAATTATATTGCGAATGGCTTGTTTAATTTCTTCAGCATCTATTTTTAAACGGGCACTTTCAGGGTCTAATTCTTCTGTAATACGAACATCACAATTTACCGGAAAAGAGGCCACTATTTCATGAACATAACTGTTTAAATCAATCATACTCAGCATTAAATCACGGCTTCTGGCATAGCCTAACACTTCGCTGATAATACTATTGGCCTGTTTAATTTCAGCCTCAATAATAGAAAATTGCTTAAGTATTTTGGGATCCGTCGGAGATTGTATCGTCTTAATTAAACGGGTAGCATTGCTAATAACCGCCAACGGATTTCTAATTTCATGGCTGATAATAGACGCCATCTGCCCAATGGCAGCCAATCTTTCACTACGCACCAATTCATCTGTAGCAGCTTTTAATTCGGCCGTTCTTTCTTGCACCCGTTGCTCTAAATCCTTATTCATAACAGCCAACTCTTTTTGAGCCTGAATAATCACATGTCTGCGCTCCGTCAAAACTTCAGCCATATGCAAAAATACACGCTCCAATTCCCCAATTTCATTGTTGGGAATAATCAAATCTTTCTCCGTCGGCACATAGTCTCTTTCTCTTTCATATTTAACGGCCACTTCTTTCAAGCGTTCTACGGGGCGAACGATAGGACGAATAACCAAATAAGCCACCAAAATCACAAATATAGCCATCATAAAAATAATGCCCAACATATCCCAAATAGAATAAAACGTGCTTTCCAAAAATAATTTGGAAATAGTATTTTCGGGTTGTTGCACATAAACGGTCCAATTTAAAAGAGGCACTTTGGCCTGACTAACCAGGATTTTCTGACCATTCGGCAACGTGACGGAAGCACCTTCTTTATCTCTTAAAACCTGCACCAACTCCCGCATTTGGCTTTGTAAACGGCTGTTAGCCTCTAAGGCCAAACCATTTTTGGCGCCGGAATAAGAAATAACATTTCCATCTGCGCTCACTACAGTGGCAAACATATCTTTGGGGTAAATCTTTTCCAAAGCCAGCCCCATGCTTTCCAAATTCATTTTGGTCAGCATAACCCCCGTCACTTGATTGTATTGATAATTTTCTCGCAGAGGAAACGCCATCGACACATACAACTGTCCATTTGTACGGTTAATGGAGCCCAAATAATCCTTTCCTTGTTGGACACATTCATATAAAATATTAGCCAGTTCCGGCGCATAGGTAAAAAGATTTTCTTTATCACTGGAATAAAACAACTGACGCCCGTTGCTATTTAAAACGGAAACGTGCGAAATGGAAGGGTTTTCTCTTCTTAAATATTCAATATCTTCTTGGTTAATTAAATGATGTCCGGCAAAGTCATTATGCAAATCCGTAAATACGGAGAAAAAACGGGCATAACGGCTCACTTCATCAGATATGACAGAGGCAATTTGTCTGGCTACGGTACGTTGTTTATCCAATATTTCTGTTTGCAATACACGGCTATCCACGCGCAAAACGTGCCAGGCAATCAATACCACCGGCACGATAGAGACGATACTCAAAGCCAAAATAGCCTTTGGAAATAAGCCGCTTGTTTTTCTTTTCACAAAAATATTTCTCCGAAACTAAAAATCCTGAAAACGGGGGCTTAAGATAATATCTAAGCCCCCGTCTCAGTTATATATACAAACAAAAGTTTAGCAACTGCCGGCGGGTACCGCTTGGCCTTTACCCTGCGTACGATTTGGATTTAAAAATTCCAAACCGGCTTTTTGAGAAACGGAACCGAAATCTAATACTTCTTTTCCTTCCCACAAGAAAGAAGGGGAAGCATTAATGCCATATTCATTGGAATAAGCGGCTTCGGCTTTTAACAACTCTACGCCTTCTTTATCAAATTTTTTTATGATTTTGTTTACATTAATACCCGCTTCTTCCATCGCTTTATCCCAACGGCTGGAACGATAATCTTTGTTGCGAATTTCTAAATATTTCCATAATTTGGCGGGATAATATTTAGCAATTAAAAGTTGGCGAATGTTTTCTTCCCATTCGGCAGAACCATGTAAACTTTGGAAACCATTTTTCTCATCATAATTAACGATATAGCGCAATTGAACGGTTTTATCGGCAGGTACTTTGCCGGCTTTTTGAGCTTCAATTACCAAATTTTCTGCCATTGCACCATAAGGACATTGAGACATCACAAAAATTTCCAATACATTCGGCTTGGCGGTCTTTTCTTCATAAACACCGGTACGGGTGGCATGCGGGAAAATTAGGTAATCGTCATTTTCTTGCACATAACCGGCTGCCAAATGCTGCGCCAATTTTTCGCGCAACTGCGGGGTTTTCTTAATCAAATACAAAGGCAAAAAACTCATATCCAAATTGGCCAAAGAAGCATTGGCTTTGGCTTGAGAATAAGATACCGTTTCCACCTTAGCTTCTCCACCTAAAAATCCGGCAATGCCAAAGGTTAACTGAGGGTCTTGTTTGCCAGCAGTATATTTTTCAGATTCGATAATCGTAAACTCAATTACCGGCTTCGCTTCTTCTTTTTTGCTCGTTTTTGCTTTAGGAGCGGCAAAGGCTGATACCGCAAATAAACCGACTAAAAGACAAATTAAAACTTTTTTCATTTTCCCCCCTTTATTCTTTATCTTCCAATACCACACGGATACCGCGTATGCCGATACCGCACAAGATATTGTATACCCCTAAAAATACGACGGTATATACCAAGAACAACAAGGTGTTTAAGATGGCCGTCATAATCATGTTCATCAGAAAAGAGAGGGTAAAAGAGGAATCCGGTCCAAACATTCCCAAAATACCACTGACTAACATGATGACAAATACCGCCACCGGAAATACAGAAAAAAGAACATTCATAATACCAATTTTTCTAATTTCTACTTTCATATTCTCTCCTAAGGGAAAACCCCTCTATTTATTATAAAGTTTTTTCAGGTTCCAGCACAAGCAATGAACGATTCTTGCCCGCATCATCAGGTAATTGCACCGCTTTTACGGTACATTTTACATTTTTATTTTCCACAATACTACGTATTACTTTGGTCGGGTTTTCCAAAGCCTCACCCACTACCTGAATAATGCTCTGCTGACGACCATCAAAAATATCTAACAAGTGTACAGGACCTTGCTTATTAACATTCAACTCAAAATTGGTATATAAAATATTGTTATTTTCATCGATTACCAAAGCTCTTGAACCGCGCGGAACAGTGACGGCCAAAATGGTTTTCCACCATTTTTGCTCTTTTTCCAAAGACATAATTTCCACATTTTCAAGGCCTTTTATTTCTTCTCTGATTTTAACCAGCAAAGCAGCTATAGAATCCGCCACTTCTCCTATTTCATCGGAGCGAGAAGAAAATGGCAATTCCAACCGGTTTAAAGAAACAGAATCCACACTGTCTCTTAACGATTCCAGCGGGCGAATAATCTTTAAAAGCAAGAACAAATACAATACCCCGCCAATCAAAATCAACATGATAAAAGCGCCCACCGCATAGCGAATCATGGATTGGCGAATTAATGATTTGGCTTCGGCACGAGACACCGTTAAATTTACCACACCGGCCACCACATTGTCTTTAGCCAACAAAGGAATAGCCATATCGTAGTAATTGCCCTCATCAAACATAATAGCCCGAATGCTGCGAGAGCGAATTGCCTGCGGAATAACCGGTGTATCAAACACCACTTCGTTGTTATAATCGCTATAAGACATTTTCAAAAACTGCGTATCTTCATGCCAACGGATAGATCCGTCATCATTTAAATACACCAAGTTTTTAATACGGTCATCGTTTCTTTTCCACGCTTTCATCAACTCTGCTTCCGGGAAAGAGGCATCTTGACGCGGACGCGCCGCCAAGTTTGTCACCAAAAGCGGGGCACGAAAACGCACCATCTCGGCCATTTCATTTTGCAGTTTTTTATCAAACACGAACGTAAACATGTGATAGTAAAACATGCCGCCCATTAAAGCTGCGTAAAGAGAAACTAAAGCAAACCACAATGTCCATTTAGATGTTAATTTCATAGGCATTTTTACCGAATACCGGTTAATTCCTCCACCTTACGTAAACCTAAGTCAGCGTCGGTATTGCCCGGATCCAACTGTTTCGCCACGATCCAAGCCTGACGGGCTCTTTCATAGTCGTCTTGGTTAAAAGCGTCCAAGCCTTCAATATATTTCTGGCGAGAAGCAGCGCTGGCCTCAGCAGAAACACGGGTAGCCGCACCACCGATACCGGAAGTAGTACCGTTAGCATCTGCACCCATCACAGCCCCGCTGGCACCCGGCATTAAGGGGCTTAAGCCACTGCCTTCCACCATCACCGTTTCCACTTCTTCTTCTTCAAGCAACTCTTGTTCAGCGGCTTCTTCGGCTTTTTTCTGTTCTTCAGCCGCTTTGCGGATAGCCTCTTGTTTACGTTTCAAAGCATTTTCTTTGGCATTGCGCGCATTTTTAATTAAGCGATCCATCTCAGACTCATCTGCACCCCATTTTTTGGCATTGGTCCAGTAGTTGATGGCAGAATCGTACCTTTTGCTCCTAAAGGAGCGATTCCCTGCCGTATAATAACTTTGGGCGATTTCATCCTTCAATTGGCTCATATATTTTTGTACGCGTTGGTCACCCGGCTGAATTTTGGTAATTCTTTCAAATACGGCATAAGACTCCAAAAATTGGCCCTTATTATAATAATCCATCGCTTGTTCCATCGCCTCTTTTACTTGTTGTTGACGCAATAAGTTTTCGGTTTGGGCAATTTTATTAACCAAAGAGGGATCATCTTTGCGAATTAACAAAGCATTGTACCAGTTATCCAATGCTGTTTGATAATCCAGTTTATCATAAGCCACATTCCCTCTGCGGGCATATTCTTGAGCAATTTCCTTATCAATGCGTTTCTTCCAAGCGGTTGCTTTGGAATTATACGGCTGAATAGTTAAAATCTCATCCAATTTTTCATTGGCTTCTACCAAACGACCGGATTGATACATGCGGTTTGCTTCTTGGAATTTGGCCTCAATCACTTCTGATTCTGAAATCGTACCGTAAGCCCCCATGTGACTGGCCTGTTTGGCTAATGTAGAGGCTTGAGTAAAGTTAGGATCAATACTTAAAATGGTTTGAGCCATCTCTTGGGCACGCTGATAGTCCCCTCTGCGATAAAGGGTATAAGCATTCTCATACACTTGGCGCAACATATAATTTTGTACACGTTGTTTTTCAAGTTGTACGGTGGAAAGGTATTGCTTCTTTTCTTCCACATCGTTTAAGGTGCCTAAAGAAACCTTATTCAAATCCAACATCATACCTTCTTCTTTTCCGTGTTGGCGGATAGAATTAGGCTGACGAAGCGGGGCCGATACAACCCCCACTGCAACTGATAAAAGTAGCAAACTCAATAGATGTTTTTTCATAATATATCCTCTCTAAAAACCGAGCCCCTGCGAAAGCAGGCCTTTAATCATCGGCGACAAGATTAAAATAAAAATCGTCGGAAAAATAAACACAAACAAAGGGAATAGCATCTTCGTAGATGCCTGTGCGGCCAATTTCTCGGCACGGCTCATGCGGCGGCTACGCAAGTCAGAGGAGAAGTTTCTTAACAATTCCACCAAACTTGTACCTAATTCGTCAGATTGAATAATAAGCCCCACCAAAGAACGCACTTCCTGCACCCCCGTACGATTGGCAAAACGTTCTAATGCTTCACGTCGAGAATAACCCAACTTAATCTCATTCAGCGTTTTTTCCAATTCTTCTTCTAAAATAGTTTTTTTCTTGGCAATACTAATAATTCTTTCAAAGGCGGTTAAATAGTCCAAACCGGATTCAATAATCAAGGCGGCCAAATCTACCGTAGTAGAAAAGTTGCCCAAGATTTCGGCCTGTCTTTTTTGGATTTTACTTTTAAAAATTAAATCCGGCAAATAAAAACCCAAAGGAATAAATAAAATACCCCAAATGGTCTGAAACATCAATATAATAGCCGCTGGAAAGACCATTGCAAAAATAATCTTGTAATCCAAAATATCCACCGGCTGAGGTTGATCCGGACTGCCCAACTGCATATGCATCTCTTCCAAAGGCTTTTCTAAATGAAAAACATTTAAGCAGAACACCGCCAAGCGGTCCTTCCATTTGTTTTCCGGTTGCAAACGAGAAAAGCTAGAGGAAGACTTGAAACGCTGCGCGGCCACGTCTACAATTCTGTCTCCGTCCTTTTTAGGAGCAAAAAGATTCAAGACTCCCAAAAATATCGCTCCGGTCCCGATCAACAAAATGATAAGCAACAAGAAAGATAAACCGTCCATAATTATACCTTAACCTCTCCGAGTTTTTGGATAAGTTTCATACCAATCATAATCCAGACGAAACAACCGAACAAAACGATTAACCCCACCGGTGTAGTATAGAAAGCAAGCATTTCTTCTGGGCGGAACATAAACATCACACCCAACATAATCACCGGCATAATACCCACGACCATAGCCTGAATCTTCTGTTGCGCTGTCATAGCGTCCAACTTTTCTTCCAATTTGCTTTCTTCACGAATATTTTCTACCAAGCGAGAGAAAATAACCGTCAAATTACCACCGACTTGGCGTTGAATAATAATAGCTTTAATGATGTAAGAAAGCATACGGCTTTCCACACGTTCATCTAAGCCTTCCAATGCCTTTTCAAAGGGAGTACCCAACTGATAGTTTTTCACTACCAAGCCGAATTCATCAGATATCGGCGGTTGCAAGTCATGAGATACCAACTCAAATCCTTGTACGATATCCATACCGGAACGTAAAGAGTTGGAAAGTAAAATCAACGAATCCATCAACTGAGCATTAATTTTGCGACCACGACTTTTTTTAAGTTTATCCAATACAATAGCCGGCATCTGAATGCCCAAATAAGCGCCCACTGCCAACACCACAAAAAACATAAATACTCCGCCAAAACCGCCTATAGAAACACCCATTAACAACCCCAAAAAGGCAAAAACAGCCACTGTACCAAAAACAATGTATTTCACGTCAATGGTTAAAAATTGGCGGTTAAAATCTTCTGCCCAAGCAGTACTCTTTTCTTTGTAGCGGTCCCAACCATCCAATAATTCGTTTTTCTTTTCCGACAGAAAAAGATAAACGGCACCCGCAGCAAGCAAACAACCTATCAATATCAAAAGCGTGGCAAAAAGACGATCCCCATCCGTATCCATATAGATTTTGGCATCGGGATGTTCCATCGGAATAGGCTTGGCAAAAAATTCACTCCACAATTGGTTGGCCAACACCACCACAGCCATTACAGATTGACGGTATTTATCTTCTTTTTGAGAGGCCGGACTGGTAAAAGACTCCACCGTGCTATAAAATTCACGGTTCATAAATTCCAAAGTGGCTAACATGGCACGGGCACGCCCTTGCAAACTATCTTTCATGTTATAAACCTCTTTACCACGCACTAACTCTTTGTTTAAACGGTCCAAGTGAGAAACCAAACGGATACGATTGCTCACATAGCCGCGAGACAACTGCTCCAGCACGACCGGCTGACTAGGATCCAATGCATTATTGGCACGATCCAAATAAGAAAATATCGTAGCAAAAACACTATACCAAAGTTTGGCTTCGCTCAATGTCCCTTGTGTGGGGATATAAACCACTTTTTGGGCTTCCATGCGTTCCAACTCCGCTGGAAACCATTTGGGAACAGATATTGATTTTCCGGCCAATCTTTCACCGCAAACGTCCGGATAAACGGCATTTTTTTGTTCAGCAGGACGATCTACATCAAAAAACCCTGCCAACACCTGCATTTTAAATTCGGCACACTCTATTTTAGCCTTATCATTTGCGTTTAATGCACGCGCCAAAAGCCCCTGCGGGGCAAGCAGGCTCAAAACAAACAAAGCAATGATTAAAAATACCGTTTTTTTCATGAATATTTCCTATAATACCGGTGGTGCGGGAGGTACACTTAAACTGGAAAGAATCGGGTTTCCTTCTTCATCTAGTTTAATAGCACCTTTGGTAAACACTTCTTCCGGCACAGGTACACCTTTTGCTTGGAAATCGCTATAAAAAGTAGGCAAATTACCCGTAGGAGCAAACAAACCTTGCACTTTTCCGTTTTCATCAACACCGGTTTGCACATAACGGAACAAATCTGTAGATTGGATCTGCCCATCTTTTTGACCATGCATTTCCGTAATATAGGTCACTTTTCTGGACCCGTCAGAAAAACGGGACAACTGTACAATCATGTTCACAGCCGAAGAAATCATTTCGCGAATAGCAAAAATCGGCAAATCGGCCCCTGTCTGCATGCACATGGCTTCCAAACGAGATAAACCGTCACGCGGTGTGTTGGCGTGAATAGTAGTCAAAGACCCTTCGTGACCGGTGTTCATGGCTTGCAACATATCCAAAGCCTCTCCGCCACGACACTCCCCTACTACAATACGGTCCGGACGCATACGCAAGCAGTTTTTAACTAAATCTTGAATAGTAATAGCACCCTTTCCTTCCACGTTGGGAGGGCGGCTTTCCAAAGACACCCAGTGCGGTTGTTGCAAGCGCAACTCTGCCGTATCTTCTACCGTAATAATACGTTCATTATCAGAAATATAACCTGACAACGCATTTAAGAAGGTTGTTTTACCGGTACCGGTACCACCGCAGACAATAATATTTTTACGAATTCTAACGCATTTCTCCAAGAATTCCATACATTCCGGACTAATGGTGCCGAAACGGAAATAATCGGCCGGTCCAAACGGTTTTTGAGAGAAACGACGGATGGTCAGTGTCGGACCGGAAACCGCCAACGGAGAAATGATGGCGTTGACACGGGAACCGTCTTTCAAACGCGCGTCCACCAAAGGCACAGATTCGTCAATACGACGGCCTAACGGGGATACAATACGCTTGATTACTTGTACCACTTGTTCATTGTTTCTAAATTTGTACTTGGTTAAGGTCAATTTACCTTTTTGTTCGATAAAAATTTTATCAAAGGCATTGACCATGATTTCTGTGACGCTGGGATCTCTCATCAAGTTTTCTAAAGGTCCCAAACCCAAAATTTCATCTAAAAGTTCCGAAGCGAAGCGAGTTCTCTGTTCGCGAGAGAACTGCAAGTTCGGTTGTTTTTGTAGGATATCATCTACAATCGCCGCCACACGTTTGCGTGTTTGAACGCTGGCTGAACTTTCATCACTAATGACAATGCGTTCAATTTCCAGCGTACGCACAACATCTTTGTGAATTTTTTGTTTTAAATCGTCCCAGAAAGAAAGTTTGGTTTTACCGGCTTCTCCTTCTTCTTCTACCAATACATGGCTTTCTTGCCCCGCACCATCTGCAGAGCCACCGGCAAAAATAGGATTCCAAATTTCTTTGGCGGCCTGCGTAAATTCTTCATCACTTACAGAAGCAGACCAATCTTTGGGGGCGGGAGTCAAATCTCTAATTTTAGCCAAAACTAACCGCAACCCTTTGATCCATTCCGACTGAGGATTGGAAATAATTTCCACTTCCTTGCGGTTGGAGGTAGCCATAATGCTTTCGTCCCAAGGCAAAAACACATCAATATCGCGGCCCAAAGAATTATAAAACTTTTCCACTTCTTCGTACGCAATAGATCCGGGCATATCATATTGATTACAAATAACACTCACCCGTTCCATCGGATAGCGTTGTTCTTTATAATCATTGAAAAGCTGTACGGTAGAATTTAAATGCGTACGAGTAGCGTTAGATACCCAAAAAATCTTATCGGCTATATCAAAAGCAAAAGCCTGCATCGGAAAGCTGGAATCCACATCTAAAAAGATATCAAAAGTCTGAGACAAACGAGACAAAATGGGAACTAAAATTTTCGGGCTGATGGAAGCCACTTGAGCGCGCGAATTTCCCAGCGGCAGCACCCCTACTCCCCACTGAGACATAGAAACTTTACCACGCAACAACCCCCCCACTACGGCAATATTAGTATTGCCTAAAGTGCGCAAAATATCAGCCACGCTTACAGGTTTTTTGATATCCAAATAGAAACTATGCTCTTGACGTGCCAACGGATCTAATGGCACTATCAATACGGGACGTTTTTGGATACCGGCCCAACCTAACGCTAAGTTCAACGTAAGCGTTGTTTTACCAGCCCCTTCTTTCGGGCTGCTAAGCGCAATAATTTTGGCTTCGTTTTTAGGGGTTTCAAGTTCAGCCATAGTTGTTATTATTCCACCACTTCAACAGTAATAAACAGGAAGAGAGATCTTTGCTCTTCGGTGACGTCTTTGTATTTAAACAAAAGGCCCAACAAAGGGATACGTCCTAAGAAAGGCACACGGTTTTCACTGACGTTGCGATAACTGCTTTTCAATCCGCCGATTACCAATGTTTCACCGCTGTTCAGTTCAACGTGAGTTTCTACATCACGGTTGGTAAAAGAAGGAGCGGTAGCCGTACCTACAGACACCGTACGAGAATAGTCTACCGTAGAAACGGATAACTGCACCTGTAAGTCAATGATGTTGCCTCTTTCCGGAATGATAGTAGGCAAAACGTTCAGCAAGATACCATACTCTTCCAACTGAGATCCGACACCTTGATTATTTACCACCGGTATAGGCACTTTACCACCTACGGTGATTTTGGCTGCATTACCAGAAGCCGTGACAATCTTAGGGTTGGAAAGCACTTGAGCGCGGCCTTCGGTTTCAGACAAACGCAAACGGGTAATCACAGCTGTTTTACGTTGGAATTCGCCCAAAGACAAAATACCGGGAATATTGGCCTCTTCAAAGTCAAAGATTTGGTTCCACTCAAACCCTTTTGCTGAGGTCATCGTTCCGCCGATTTCCACCACGTCAGCACTCACAGCCACCAGACGCGTCTTCTTGGCAAATGCCGCCGGGCACGCCAAGGCCATTAACAAAACCAACAAAGTAATTTTAACCGTAGATTTCATATCACTTTTCCTTATTGGAATAATTTTTCAAAAGTAGCAATTTCCATTACATACTGTGCCACGTCACCGTGGGAACGTAAGATAACAGACAAAGTACCCTCATCTTTAGCCAAAGCCAAATATTGGGCATCTTTGGGAGAAAGTGCCAAGCTTAACGCACTTTGATCGGTATAAGCGGAAGCATCTTCCTCAGCATTACGCATAGCAGCCATTGCTTTAGCATCTAAACCTTGTCCCAAGTTAGACCCTACACCTAATACTTTAATGTTTTGTAATAAAGTCACCGTCACTTTTTGACGGGCACCGCTTTTCATTACCGCTTCAAAAGTAAGCAATACGTCCACGTTGTCATCGGGCTTAATCATACTGGCAACATTGGAGTCTACCGTAATGACAAAACCTCTCATCTGTACAGGGATTTTACTAGACAAACCAGCCTCCGGAGAAAGAGAGGTGACGGCATATTTAGAAATTTGGTTTCCTTTCGGAATCTGTACACGAGCAATGGCATTGTCAATTTTGGCAAAATCAGCATCCGTAGTGTAAATGAAGGCATCTTTTTGCACATAGGCCGCCGGTATTTGTACACGTTTTAAATATTCACGTTTAATCACTTCGCGTTCTTTAATATCACGCACCGGCACTAAAACCGTTTTAATCGTTTTAGAACTATTCAACTTCTTTTGGGCGTTATTAACAATAAGCCCATATACTAAGGCTGCAAGCAATGCCAAAACAAATGGCAACAATAATCCTTTTTTCATTTTTTCTCCTTAAATTAAATCCCAGTTTTATTAAAGCAAATTTTCAACTATATCGGCTACTTTTTAGGGTCAGAGCTGGCATATATTTTTTCGACCGGCATACGTGTGACTGCCTCTACCTTGCGAATGCCGTCCTTTTTGGGTTCACTGGCTAGCAACCAGC
Source organism: Elusimicrobiaceae bacterium (assembly GCA_017520185.1). Classification (NCBI taxonomy): domain Bacteria; kingdom Pseudomonadati; phylum Elusimicrobiota; class Elusimicrobia; order Elusimicrobiales; family Elusimicrobiaceae; species Elusimicrobiaceae bacterium. The sequence goes on from JAFXGO010000031.1 coordinate 60,529, forward strand.
TAGTTCCGGGAAAAGCCAACTCTATCGGATAAACAACCGTCACCACAACATCTTCATGACGGTGAGCCGTATACATCGGGTCTACACCCGTTGATTCTATTTTTACACCTACTGTAATACGGTCTGCATCAGCACCAAACACTTTACGCTTTGCAGCATTAATTTTATTTTTAGCCGTACTGGAGTTTGCTTTACCGCTAGGCTTATTGGCGGCCACCAAAGCTCCGATACGGGCAAATTCATAGGAAGCGTGATTGGCTATAATCGTGTGATAGGCAATATTTCCATATTCCAAGATAAAGAATATCATCAACATCAGCACCGGCAGAATAAGCATCAATTCCACCGTCACTTGCCCTTCACGCTCCCTACGAAAAAGTTTCATGCGTTTACGCCGCCTGATTATTCAGCAGAGCTTACGCCGCCGATGATTTTTTGTTTTACGCTGTCAAACACTTCCGGCATCATGTTTTTTACCAAGGTACCCACCAAAAGGGCAATACCCACCACTACGCCTAACATGATGATGTATTCAATGGTGTTTTGACCTTCTTTTCTTTTAACACAATTAAAAGCAGCTTCTTTCACGGCTTCTAATTTGTTTTGCATGGCAATAATAAACTTCATAGACTCCTCCTGATTTTTAAAAACTAATTATTTGTTGCGTCATATACTGACAAAATGAGTTTTGCGCCTTGATCAAACTGTTGAGGAACCAAGTTGGAATACAAAGCATAAAAGGCTAAAAACGCACCAAATAAGGCTCCCGCCGTAATCACATACTCAATGGCGGTCTGTCCTTTACGGTTGCGGCAAATTTGCCCTACTTTGCACACATTCTTCATACATTCCTCAAATTATCAAACAACTAAAACTGTACAGATACGGCAATTTGTTGAGAAGTACCCAACGCTCCAAACGGAGTGACGGCATAATCTAGGCTGGCACCGTAGCCAAACAATTCAGAACTATAGATACCAAAACCAAAAGAAATTTTGGAGGTGGAATCCAATCCTAAACTCTTTAAATTGTCACTATCGCTATAACCGGTGCTTTCGCGGTCATACCAACCTACGCGCAAATCAAAACGGGCCACTTGCAGCAAATCTTCGGGAATATGTACTTCCAACCCGATGCCTAAACGTCCTTCATCATCGCGGTATTTCATATATTCGCCGGATACGGTCCAATATTTGGTATTAATATCACCGCCCAAGCGCCAACCGCGCGGCATTTCTTCCTTATCGCCAATATTTACGATAGCACCGCCTAAACCCAACCATTTCCACGGGCGTGCTTTGGCACCTACGTCAAAGCCTACATTGGTATAGCGATACGTGTCCAATTTTTCATTGATATACTTGGCCGTAGCACCAATTTGCAAACCTTGATTAAAAAATCCGCGAGACAAGGACAAACTGCCCACAAAGTTTTGTACCGGTTTGCCGATTTCCGGTTGTTGATAACCGTATTCGTCACGATAATCAAAACCGTCCATATCCATGTAGTTAAACGTCACACCGATAATGGTTTTTCCCATAGGCTGCAAATAAGCCAAGGTGCGGGCCTTATAGCCTTGCAAGTAATCTAAATAAGAGAACTGAATCTCCCGCGTGGTAGCCGAAGCGGCACCGGCGGGGTTCCAGAACAATGCTTCCGGCCCATCGGCCAAAGAAACATAGGCATTACCTAATGCTTGGGCACGCGGAGAGCCTGCGTCAATTTTCAAAAACGCACTCGCGCTCGTACCGGCATCGGCATAGCTATCAGCCAAAACAGCAGGTGCTGCAAAGGCCAAAGTCAAACATGCTAATAAAACTTTATATTTCATATTCATAGATTACCTGCATTTTATCTCGGGATTAATATTTTTACTACCTTTTGGCAGTGTTGTCTGCCGTTTTGTGCTTTAAAATCTACCAAGCCAAAGTATACTCCGCGTGCTACTTTCTTGCCATGATCGTTCGTGCGATCCCAGAAGCATCTTAA